>JAKSCN010000600.1 GCA_022360595.1 Chromatiales bacterium | reverse complement strand
TTACAGGCTTCGTCCATATTGACTACCCGGAAGCCTTCCATCGCCGCCTGCAGGGCGCAGATTGGATCGATCTCGGTGACCCATACAGTAGCCCCAAGGCCCTTCAGAGACTGGGCGCAACCCTTGCCCACGTCGCCGTAACCCAGAACGACGGCGATCTTACCGGCGATCATCACGTCGGTGGCGCGCTTGATGCCATCGACCAGGGACTCACGGCAGCCGTAGAGGTTGTCAAATTTGGACTTGGTTACTGAGTCGTTGACGTTGATAGCAGGGAAGGGCAGCTCGCCGCGCTCCTGCATCTGATACAGGCGGTGTACACCGGTGGTAGTCTCTTCAGTGACACCACGGATGTTTTTCAGTGTCTCGGAGTACCAACTGGGCTGCTCGGCCAGGCGTGCCTTGATGGCGGCGTAGAGTACTTCTTCTTCTTCGCTGGTGGGGTTGTCCAACACGCTGATGTCTTTTTCAGCCTTGGAGCCAAGAATCAGCAGTAGAGTGGCGTCACCACCGTCGTCCAGAATCATGTTGGGAGTGCCACCATCGGCCCACTCCATGATCTTGTGAGTGTAGGCCCAGTACTCCTCCAGGCTTTCACCCTTATAAGCGTAAACTGGGATGCCCTGATCGGCAATGGCCGCGGCAGCGTGATCCTGGGTGGAGAAGATGTTGCAGGAGGCCCAACGTACCTCGGCGCCCAGCTTGACCAAAGTCTCGATCAGCACGGCGGTCTGGATAGTCATGTGCAGGCTGCCGGCGATGCGGGCGCCTTTCAGAGGTTTGCTCTCGCCATACTGCTCTTGCAGGGCGATCAGCCCTGGCATTTCGGTGTTGGCGATAGCGATCTCTTTGTGGCCCCACTCGGCGAGGGAGAGGTCGGCGATTTTATAATCGGTAAAGTCGTTGCTTATTACGGCATTCATAGTTCAGTCTCCGAAAAAACTGAGCGCCGTTGCAGTAACTCCCAAAAAGCCTCTCCGAGCCTGGCAGGTCAAAGCCTGTTGCAGCGCTCCTCGGTGAGGGTGGTTCGAATAGAGGGCTAGTATAAGCCGTCCGGCTCAAAATTCCACAAGAGCCCTGGACGCAGAGAGCGTAAAAGTTTCTTCACGCTCTCTGCGTCTCATTTTAGTTTACAGACCCGCGGCTTCGCGCAGGGCTTCGGCCTTGTCGGTGCGTTCCCAAGTGAACTCGGGCTCTTCACGACCGAAGTGGCCATAGGCCGCAGTCTTGCGATAGATCGGCTTGACCAGATCCAGCATCTGCAGAATACCGTAAGGACGCAGGTCGAAATGTGCACGGACCAGGTCGGCGATCTTCTCTTCGGCAATCTTGGCTGTACCAAAGGTCTCGATTGAGATTGAGGTGGGCTCGGCTACACCGATGGCGTAGGAGACCTGAATCTCGCAACGGTCAGCCAGGCCGGCGGCGACGATGTTCTTAGCAACATAACGGCCGGCGTAGGCCGCGGAGCGGTCTACCTTGGAAGGGTCTTTACCTGAGAAGGCGCCACCACCGTGGCGTGCGGCACCACCATAGGTGTCGACGATGATCTTACGGCCGGTAAGACCGCAGTCACCCACAGGGCCGCCGATTACAAAAGAGCCGGTAGGATTGATATGGATCTTCTCCTTGGGGCACTTGTCCAGCCACTCAGCGGGTAGAATTGGATGCAGGATGTTTTCCATCACGGCCTCCTGCAGGTGTTTCAGTTCGATATCGGGATCGTGCTGGGTGGAGAGCACCACGGCATCGATGCCGGTAACTACACCATCTTCATAGCGCAAGGTCACCTGACTCTTGGCGTCGGGGCGCAGCCAGGGGAGGATCTTCTCTTTGCGCATCTCAGCCTGACGCTCTACCAGGCGGTGGGCGTAGGTGATGGGGGCAGGCATCAGTACGTCGGTTTCGTTAGTGGCGTAACCGAACATAAGGCCCTGGTCGCCGGCGCCCTGCTCTTCGGGGGCGCTGCGATCCACACCCATGGCGATGTCACCGGACTGTTTGCCGATGAGTGACATCACTGCACAGGTGTTGCCGTCGAAGCCGATATCGGAATTAATGTAGCCAATATCGGTTACCACACGGCGAATCACCTCTTCCAGATCGACCCAGGCGTCGGTAGTGATTTCACCGGCCACAATAACCGCTCCGGTTTTGACCATGGTTTCGCACGCTACGCGGGCGTGCGTAGGGTTGGGATCCAGTTCCAGAATCTTGTCCAATATTGCGTCCGAAATCTGATCGGCAACTTTATCCGGGTGTCCTTCCGAAACGGATTCTGATGTGAAGATGTAGTCGTTACTCATGGTTCCTAACCCCATAAATGAAAAAACCCGCCAGAGCTGAGCTCGGGCGGGTTTGGAAAACTCATTGGTTCTCTCTTTAGCCGTACTTATATCGCGCCCGCAATCTGAGCTCAAATCGGCGCACAGCCCACATTATGGCGGTTTATCGGCAGATGTCAACGGTGCTTGAGCAGGGCTTTTATGGTGTTATGGTGGTTCTATTGTGCTTGCCAAGCTTCCTGGCAACTTGTTAGGCTGGAACCATATCCTCCTTATCTTGATGTTCTATTATTACCGCTTAAAAAATGATGATTTCAGATGTTCTGAGTAGACGGACCCAGGCGGTTGCCGTTGGTGACGTCGTGATGGGCGGGGGTGCGCCCGTGGTTATCCAGTCCATGACCAACACCGATACAGCAGATGTCGAAGCGACTGTACGCCAGATACACGAACTGGCCCAGGCTGGTTCTGAGCTGGTGCGCATCACCGTCAATAATGATGCGGCGGCTGCAGCGGTGGTGCGGATCAGGGAGAAGCTTGACCAACTCGGCTGTGCGGTACCCCTGATTGGCGACTTCCATTTCAATGGTCATAAACTGCTCGCGACGTATCCAGAGTGCGCCCAGGCTCTGGCGAAATTCCGTATCAACCCAGGCAATGTGGGCAAGGGAGATACCCGTGATGAGAAATTCGCCGCCATGATCGAAGCGGCTTGCCGTTACGATAAGGTGGTGCGGATCGGGGTCAACTGGGGCTCCATGGATCAGGCGTTGGTGGTGCGCTTGATGGATGAGAACGCCAAGCGCGCAGCGCCCAAGAGCAATGAAGCTCTGACCCGTGAGATTATGGTGATCTCTGCGTTGGAGAGTGCCGCGAAGGCGGAGAAGCTGGGTTTGCCGAAAGAGAATATAGTCCTCTCCTGCAAGATGAGCGGTGTGCAGGATCTGATTGCCGTCTACCAAGAGCTGGACCGTCGTTGTGACTACGCTCTGCATCTCGGGTTGACTGAAGCGGGTATGGGTTCGAAGGGGATTGTCGCTTCAACAGCAGCGCTGTCGGTACTGCTGCAGCAGGGTATTGGTGACACTATACGTATTTCACTGACTCCTGAACCTGGTGGCAGCCGCACCCAAGAGGTGGTGGTTGCGCAAGAGATTCTCCAGTCGATGGGACTACGCTCCTTTACGCCGCAGGTAGTGGCCTGCCCGGGGTGTGGACGAACCAGCAGCACCTTTTTCCAGCAACTTGCTCAGGATATTCAGAGCTATCTGCGTGAGCAGATGCCTATCTGGAGAGCACGTTATCCGGGCGTTGAGGAGATGTCGGTTGCGGTGATGGGCTGTGTTGTGAACGGGCCGGGTGAGAGCAAACACGCCAATATCGGCATCAGCCTGCCGGGAACTGGTGAGATACCGGTGGCGCCTGTCTATGAAGATGGCGAGAAGACGGTTACCCTGAAGGTCGATATGATTGCTCAAGAGTTTCAAGCCATTGTTGAGCGTTATGTCGAGAGCCATTACGGAAAGAAACAGTGATGGTTCTATAATCACAAAGATAATAAAACCAGGAGGAGATAATGAAACAACTGATACAGGTCGCCAGCCTTGTGCTGGGCGTGGGACTACTGCAGCCGGTGATGGCGGAAGATGATGCCATGGCGGTATCGATTAAACGTCTCTCGATGGAGACGGCATTGACCATTGCACAGGGAGCGGTTGAATCGTGTCGCAAAGAGGGGATTCAAGTTGGTGTTGCCGTGGTTGACAGGGATGGCACTGTGCAGGCGCTGTTAAGAGATACCATTGCGGCGCCAATCACCGCTGAGATTGCCCAACAGAAAGCCTTTACCGCGGTTAATTTCAATGCCGCCACATCTCAGCTCAGTTCACGGGCCAACACCCCTGTCGGTAGGGTGAAGGGGTTAGTGATGTCCGCTGGCGGCTTGCCGATTCAGGCCGGAGGGGTGCTGCTGGGCGGAATCGGTGTCAGTGGCGCACCGTCCGGTGTGACCGATGAGAATTGTGCTCAGGCCGGCATCAACAAGGTGCAGGATGATTTGGAGCTGTCACTCTAACGCTCTGCCAG
>JAKSCN010000040.1 GCA_022360595.1 Chromatiales bacterium | reverse complement strand
TTGATACCGAACAGGTTGTTCGCGAGATCACCATTGGCAAACTTCATGACATGTTTTCCCCAACCGCTCTCCAACGCCGCTTGAGCAAGCAACGCCTGAGGTTCAATACCCAGCAGTGATGCTGCCTCAGAGGCCCAGGGCCAGAGCTTTTCAATGAACTCTTGCGGTGACGCTGGGGTAAAGCTCTCCCTCACTGTCTCGGCAGCCGCAATCTCATCGACCGGCTCGGTTACCGCCTCTGCTGCATCCTGTGGTTCCTTGGCCGGACTCGCTTTCTGAGATACCTCAACATCAGATTGAGGCTGGGCCATGGCAACCACCATTCGACGGTAGTCGTCCAGTGATTTAACGGGGTGGGACACAGTTTCTCCACCGCCCAGTTGTCGCTTGATCACATCGGCTAAACCGATACCGCCACCACTCTCCGACAGATGCAGCGCAAGCTGTTGATCATACATATCGCGATAGAACAGGCTTTGATCGTTATCCAGCAACCCATCACCCAGACTCGCCTGCCGCATGGATTTCAGCATCTGCTGCATAAACAGCGATTCAAACTGCTTGGCTACCTGATCAATGGTTTCATCAGGATTATCACCAGCCTTAGCCTTCAGTTCGGCTAAACCGCTGAAGTCGGTGTAGAGGCTGGCGTTAATCCTGTCCATCAGATCACCAGCAGTTCCGCCTTTAAGGCGCCCGCCTGTTTCAGGGCTTCCAAAATGGCGACCAGATCAGATGGAGCCGCGCCCACTTGATTGACCGCACGCACCACCTCGTCCAGCGAGACCCCCGGATCGAACAGGAACATACGGCTGCTCGACTCCTCTACATCCACGGTCGAATCGGGTACAACCGCGGTCACACCACCGGCGAGCGGCTCGGGCTGCGAAACTTGCGGATTTTCACTGATAGTCACAACCAGGCTACCGTGCGACACCGCTGCCGGTGTGACCCGCACTTGATTACTAATCACGACGGTACCTGTGCGTGAGTTGACAATAACCCGAGCGGCGGCTTCCCCGGGATTGACTTGAAGGTTCTCGATAAGAGAGACAAAGCTCACTCGTTGGGCAGGGTTTGTCGGACTACTGACCCGCACCGACGAAGCATCCAAAGCCTGCGCCACTCCTGGCCCAACCGCTTCATTGATCGAATCGACCACCCGCTGGGCCGTGGTGAAATCGCTACTATGCAGATTCAAGGTCAGGTAGTTCCCTTCGGCAAAGGGTGAATGCACCCCACGCTCAACCGTCGCCCCATTGGGAATACGCCCCACACTTGGAATGTTGATGGTGATCTTGGAGCCATCAGCACCCGCTGCGCTCAAGCCACCCACCACAAGGTTGCCCTGGGCAACGGCATACACCTGCCCATCAGCCCCTTTCAGAGGCGACATCAGCAGTGTGCCGCCACGCAGGCTTTTGGCGTCACCCACGGAAGAGACGGTGACATCGATCTTTTGTCCAGGTTTTGAAAAAGGGGGAAGCTCTGCACTCAGAGAGACTGCCGCCACATTTTTAGGATTGATTTTAGTTGTTGGGGGAACCACAACACCCAACTGATTGAGCATGCTGCGCAGGCTCTGCTCGGTAAAAGGCGATGAGTTGACCTTATCACCGGTGCCATCCAGGCCTACCACCAGACCATAGCCGATCAACTGGTTGGTCCTTACCCCTGCTATAGCCGCAATATCCTTGATTCGCTCCGCCTGCACCGGCACAACCACACCGACAAACAGCATCAGCAACATGACACTTTTAAGCATCAATCTACGAGCAGCGGTAACCTGGCGTTGTGAACAGATAACTTTCATGACCATCCCCTAGAAAGGAAATACTGCACTGATAAAGAACTTCGATAACCAGCCCATGACATTGGCATCGGCAACTGGACCATCGCCAATATAAACAATGGTTGGATCAGCCAGACGGGTTGATTCAACGGTATTGGTTGAGTCGATATCCGAGGGACGAACAATCCCCGAGACCTTGATATATTCGTTGCCCTGATTAATACCGATCCGCTTTTCACCCCTGACCATGAGATAGCCGTTGGCCAACACATCGACAACCGTTACGGTAATATCACCAGTCAGTTCATTGTTTAGCGAACTATCACCATCACCCTCAAAATCATGGGTGGAGGCCAACGATGTACCTAAGCCATTGTCTTGGTTGGAAGCCAGCGGCACCAGGCCTGGCGCATTGAACTGCAATGTGGAGCCCAACAGGGTCGGATTGGTGATGCTGTTGCTATTCTTTTTGGAAACAGCCGTTGAACTCTTCTTCTTGGCGTCGTTCTTTTCAGACAACTTAATGGTGAGCATATCGCCAATCCGCCGTGCGCGCAGATCTTCAAACCAAGAGCGTTCATAACCGGCCTGATAGATGGAACCATTACCTATCGGCTTTTCAGGCATCACGGCCGGGCGAATGGGCGCATACTGCGGATCACGTTTTGGCGGTGTCGTGTTGCAACCAGCCAGCAACGCCAGTCCAGTTAACGCAATCACCATTTTAACGATCTGTTTCATAATACTAACCTTCAGGTTAGAGCTGCGAAGTCACGTAGGAGAGCATCTCATCGGTGGTGGATATTGCCTTTGAGTTCATCTCATAAGCCCGCTGGGTCTCAATCATCGCCACCATCTCTTCCACCACATTGACGTTTGAGCTCTCCAGCATACCTTGCACCACAGTACCCACACCGTCAGCACCCGGAACAGCCGTGGTCGGTGCGCCACTCGCTGCCGTTTCACGAAACAGGTTCTGACCAATCGCCGACAACCCCATGGGGTTGAGGAAGTCCGCCAGTTCAATGGTGCCGAGCTGCGTGGGAGCAGTGTTGCCATCCACCATGGCGGATACCACCCCATCTGATCCGATGGTGACACTTGTGGTATTTGCCGGCACGGTGATCGCCGGCTCCAGCGCATACCCGCTCGATGTCACCAACTGGCCGTCGGCATTCATGCCAAACGAGCCATCTCTGGTATAGACGATCGAACCATCCGGATGCAGGACCTGAAAAAAACCACGTCCTTCAATCGCGACATCAAAAGAGTTATTGGTATTTTGCAGATTACCTTGGGTGTGCAGCTTCTCTGTTGCCACGGTACGCACACCGGTGCCCGTAACCAGGCCTGATGGCAGTTGCGTATCTTGAGATGACTGGGCGCCAACCTGCCTGACATTTTGATAGATCAAATCCTCAAAAGAGGCGCGGTCGCGTTTAAACCCGGTGGTATTCACATTTGACAGGTTATTAGAGATGACAGACATACGGGTCTGCTGTGCATCAAGTCCTGTTTTAGCTATCCAAAGTGCGGGATACATAATCTTTTTTCCTCACTTCACTATTCAATGGCGATAATGGTCATACTGATCAGAGTGCCTTTACTCCATGCGCATAATACTGGCCGAGGAGCTATCCACATCTTCTGCTGACTTCATCATCTTCACCTGTAATTCATAACGCCGGGACAGTTCGATCATATCCACCATGGCGTCGACGACATTCACATTACTGCCCTCCAGTGCACCTGTTGTCAGTTGCACAGCGGCATCCGCATCGGCAATCTCACCATCTTTACGGCGAACCAGGCCGTCTTTACCTTTTTCCAGTTCATCCAGCGGCACATCGACCATCTTTATCCGGTCAATGATCGCCAATTCATTCTCAGCCTGTCCCAGTGGACGAATTGAGATCGTGCCATCCGGCGCTATCTCCACCTTCTCTGCAGGCGGGATAGCAATGGGTCCGGCATTACCCATCACCGGCAAACCATTACCGGTCGTCAAAATACCGTTAACATCGATCTTCAGGTCACCGCGGCGGCTATAGGCCTCATTACCGTCTGGGGCCTGTACCGCAAACCAGCCTTCACCATTGATCGCCACATCCAGATCACGTCCGCTATGGATGACCGATCCGTGTGAAAAGTCCACTGCGGGGCGTTCACTCATGCCATAGACACGCGACGGATAACCGTCACCAAACACCGGCATACTTCTGAACTGCTGCAGATCCGATAGAAAACCGGGTGTACTGGCATTGGCGAGATTGTTGTTATTGGAGGACTGAGCCAACAACGTCTCTTTAGCACCACTCATGGCAATGTAGAGCATACGATCCATGACTGTTTCCTATTCGGTCTCTTGGGGTGGAGTGTCGATAAATATGGGTCTTTTCATCGAACTCCACCTATTCATCATTAACGGATATTGATCACTGTCTGGGTAATGGCATCAGCCGTTGAGATCACCTGGGCGTTGGCCTGGTAGTTTCTCTGAGCAGTGATCATCGCCACCAACTGATCGGCGATATCGACATTGGAGTTCTCCAATGCACCGGACTGAATCAAACCCAATCCTGAAGTACCCGCCTGGGCATACTGCACATCACCCGCCTTAAAGGTATCTTCCCAGGAGGTGTTACCAGACTGTTTCAACCCCTGCTGGTTTTTGAATTTTGCCAGGGCTACCTGTGCCAGTGCCTGCGACTGACCATTGGTAAAGCGGGCAAACACCACCCCTTTTTCATCAATATCAACACCACTCAACTGACCGGCGGTGTAACCATCCTGGGTCAGATCGTTAACCGAGAAGGAGGAGCCGTACTGGCTGGTGGTGGAAAAGTCGAGCACTATCGAGTTGTTAAAAGTACCCGCCATTTGATCTTTGACCCCAAACTCACCACCGCTGGAGGCAGCACCGCCGGCAAAGGCTGTATCAAATCCTGCTAGAGTAATCTGCCCGTTCGCCGGTGAGGTTATTCCACCTGCACTATTGAACTGCAGTGTATCTGCATTGAGAAATTCAGCGGATATACCGGTGGCAGGATCAGTCACATAAGCGTGCACATCCCACGAACCCACCGCATTGGCATCTTTCACAAAATACATGGTCATGGTGTACGGCGTACCCAGTGAATCGTAAATGGTGGTCGCAGTACTATTGGTAAATGTGGTGGGATCTGTTCTATCGAAGGCATAACCGGGCGCAGCGGTATCGATACCCGCAATACCGGAATCCAGGTTCAAACCGACATCAACATTGGTAGAGGCAAAAGGCTCACCGGAGGTAGCAGGAACACTGATATTGGTCAGAGAACCGGTATTGAATGAGACAACACCACCATTCTCTGTTGCAGGGAAACCTTGCAGGTATTTACCCTCAGCATTGACCACATTACCCTCTCTATCCAGTGAATAAGCACCAGCCCGGGTGTATGTGAGTGCACCTGAATTATCCTTCACTGCAAACAGGCCTTCACCATTGATGGCCAAGTCGAAGGCGTTGGAGGTGAACTCAACCGTACCCTGACTAAACTGCTGCGCAATACGGGAAACCTTAACACCACGTCCGGATGCTGTGGAGCTGCTGTCTTGAATAGAAGCGGCATAAACATCAGAAAACTCGGTGCGTGCCTGTTTAAAACCGTTGGTCGTGGCATTCGCAATATTATGGCCGGTGACTTCCAGTTCAGTGGATGCGGCATCAAGTCCGCTTAGTGCAATTTGAAAAGGCATTCTCGCTCTCCTCTACAAAACGTTAACTAGCGGATTTCCGCCACTTGATTGAATGGGTACATGCCAAGCCCTTCAAGATTTAAATTGAGGCCTTGGGCATCGAGGCTGACACTACTGACATTTGCCTCCAGCAGAACATAAGGTGCTATCGTTTCATCTTCGACAGTCGCTTCCGCCGTGATCTCATATTGACCGGCAGGCATCACTTCACCCGCTTCATTCATACCGTCCCAGGTGAAATTCACTTCACCCTTAGACTGATTACCCAGAGAGATCTCTTTCACCAGAGCACCAGACTCATCGGTGATACGCACCTTCACATCAGAGGCTGAAGAGTTGACACCGATAATGCCGCTAATCGATGAACCGGCATCACCGAGATAGCCGGTCTTAGCAGGAATCAGCACATCGCGCCCCACTAAATTACTCGCTTCGAGCGCTTGGTTAGAGACCAACTGTGCACTGAGATCAGAGAAGGAGGTGTTCAACTGCTCCAAGCCGGAGACTGTTGCAAACTGGGAGATCTGGGAAGCGAGCTGCGCATTGTCCATCGGTTTCATCGGGTCCTGGTGGGTCAGCTCAGTCACCATCAGATTAAGAAAATCGGACATGGCAAGCTCACCCTGCCCTGTCGACGCCTGCGGATCATTCCGCTGCGTGTAACCTAGTGCCTGATAGACATCGGTGTTGGTTGTGGTCATCGTCTACTCTCCCTATTCACCTAACCGCAGCGTTGCAGTCATTAACTTTTTGGTTGTGTTGACCACTTCAACATTGCCTTGATATGAGCGTGACGCCGAGATCATATTGGCCATCTCTTCGACAATATTGACGTTAGGGCGAAAGATATAGCCCTCCTCATTGGCCTTGGGATGATCGGGTGCATACTCCATATTGAGAGGCGCCTTACTCTCAACAACACCTTTCATCTGCACGCCGGTGGCCGGCTCATCTGGATTGACCTGATTCAACATCGCGGCAAATACCGGATGCCGCGCCTTGTAGGTTTCATCGATACTGCTACTGACGTTATCCACATTCGCCATGTTGCTGGCCACGAGGTTCAACCGTACCGACTGGGCGCTCATGCCAGATGCAGCCGTATCAAAAATCTTGAACATTGACATGGTTACTGTCCTTTAATCGCGGTCATCAAGCCTTTAATCTTGCCACTAAGGAAATTGAGGCTGGCGGAGTACTCCATGGCGTTGGCGGCAAACTCAGTGTGCTCCAGTTGGGTATCCACGGTATTTCCATCGAGACTGGGCTGGTTGGGGGTCCGATACAGCATGGTGCTGGGTGGCACAGTGCCACTCTCCATCTGGATATGTTGATTATCGGTTGCGGCCATACGCACAGGTTCAGTCATTTCACTGCGCAGCATTGCATTGAAATCAAAATCTCTCGCTTTGTATCCGGGGGTGTCAGCGTTGGCAATGTTGCTGGCCAATACCTCTGCCCGTCGTGCACGTAGCTGCAAACTCTGCTCGTGAATGCCAAATGCGTTATCTATCTTCATTCTCTCTGCTCCAGAGACATTTCCTCAGAAGCAAATAAGCATACCTTGTGCCAAAGCTTGTTTTTTATTTGAAATCAATAAGATATAAAAGGAGATAAATTCCCAGTCAAATTCATGACACGAGAAATATAGAGATGAGGCAACGGTGCACCGATAAGCGGCAAAACTCTGCCGCGTCGATTATTAGTGTTAACAGGCCCTAAAAGAGAACGACTATTTAAGGCGATAAGCAATGCCACCCAGGGCACTTACCATCTCATATTGGTCGCTATGGGCCGAGAGTGACTCGGTAGACCCCATAAAGAGGTAACCGCCAGGATTCAAGGAGCGGGCGATGCGGCGCAAAATATCCTGCTTCTGTTCGCTCGAAAAGTAGATCAGCACATTTCGACAGAACACCACATCGAACTTACCCAGCAACTCGTAGCCTTTGGTTAGATTCAGTTCGCGAAAAGTGACACGCCGCTTAACCTCAGGACGCACCTCCAGGCAGTCCCCTTTCGCAAGAAAATAGCGGCTGCGCTGATCCTGAGTGAGGCCACGTGATGCGGCAATACCACAATAGATGCCCTTTTTGGCATCTTGAAGAATAGTCGTGGAGATATCGGTCGCCACGATCTCCACATTAGAGACCCTGCCCGGATTACGCATCTGATAATCGTGGGCAATCATGCTTAGATTGTAGGGCTCCTGCCCGGAAGAGCAGGCTGCTGACCAGATCCTCAACGGCCGTCCACTCTGTCTGCCCAGTATCTCGGGAAAAGCCTTTTCGGTCAGCATGCGGAAATGCGCCATGTCGCGAAACCAGAAGGTCTCATTGGTCGTCATGGCATCAATGATCGCTGTTTTCAATTTGGACGTACGATCAGTACGCAGTTGTGTTAGAAGGTCACCAACATTGGCGATACCGCTTTCGCGCATCAAGCCGCTTAATCGGCTCGACACCAAATATTCCTTACCCACCCCCAGAACAATGCCACAAGCATCTTCAAGGAATTTCTGGAAAGTAACATACTCTTCATGAGAGAGTGTTTTTCTTACCGGCACAAAACTACCCACTATTTATTTAAGGCGCGGTGCAACTGCATTGTTTAGGCGGCTGCCTGTCTTTCGTCCTTATGTTCTTTCAGCCGATTCTGCACAATAGTTGCCAACTCATCAGGCTCATATTTCGCCAAAAAGTTATTAGCCCCAACCTTCTCCACCATCGCCTGATTGAACACTCCGCTCAAGGAGGTATGCAGAATAACGTGCAGATTTTGCAGGGCAGAATCTCTACGAATTTCGGTCGTCAGAGTGTAACCATCCATCACTGGCATCTCTACATCCGAAATCACCATCGCCAGATAGTCGGCCACATCCTTCCCTTCATCAACCCATTTACGCAACTGGTCATACGCGTGCTTACCATCGTTGCAAAGTGTGGCCTCCACCCCTAGCTGATCCAATACACGCTTCACCTGTTTACGGGCAACGGAAGAGTCGTCAACCACCAGCACATGCTGAGTTTCAGCTTTGATCTCTTCATCGATGATACCCTCAGAAACAGTCTCCGAGCCACCGATGATCTCCTTCATGATCTTCTCAACATCGATAATCTCGACCAATTCCTCGTCGACCTGGGTAACTGCCGTCATATAGCTGCCGCCTGCAGCGCCTTTCGGTGGCGGCATGATTTCTCCCCAGTTCATGTTAACGATACGATCAACCGCATCAACCATAAACCCCTGAACTTTCCGGTTATACTCGGTGATAATCACGAAGCGGCCATCTGAATCACCCAGGCACGGACCACCAATCGCCATCGAAAGATCCATCACCGTGATGGTCTTGCCACGCATATTGGCGATTCCCTTAACCACCGGGTGCGAGCCTGGCACCTGGGTTAACGGTGGGCACTGGATAACCTCTTGAACCTTAAAGACATTGATCCCAAACCGTTGTCTTCCTGCCAATTTAAACAGCAGAAGCTCAAGGCGATTGTGCCCCGCCAGTTTTGTTCTTTGATCAACGCCGTCAAGAATGCTTGCCATGATAACCCTCCGTCAATTTATCCTCGGGAAAATTAACGGCCGCTGCCCCAATAGCTTTAGGAACTGTTAACAGATTACCCAAAAGATGGCTAAGCCGTCTGATTCAATGATACCGCGACATACATAAGCCCCGGCATAAGGTTTGCATAACCTATATCAGACGTTGAACTATTGCCAAAAAATTGACTGCATTGATATGTACAAGGTAGACGCCAGACAGACTAACTCCCTCACTGCGCTCATCCTCGCGTGCCTGGTGACAAGTTCCCTCATCTCCACCCAGGCTATCGCCAAGACATATCAGTCTTTAAAAAGCATCCAGAGCGCTGCGGAACAGCACGCTATCGATCAGGCAGGCATAACCTCAAACGATATCAGCGCCAAGGCCGGACGGCTCGATCCCCGACTAAAGCTGAGCGACTGCCCCACCGAGTTGGAGACCTACTCACCGCCGGGCAAGCGCAGCGGCGCCCGTAAAACGGTCGGGGTGCGCTGCAACGCTGAAAAACCCTGGAGCTTATTTGTACCAGTCACACTTTCGGTACTGAAACCTGTTGCGGTCTCATCCCGCACTTTACCAAGAGGCCACATTCTCACTGCCGATGACCTGCGTATAACCAAGCAGGATATCGCGGGAGTGCGCCAGAGCTATTTCTCGGACATTCGTCACCTTATCGGGCAGAAACTGAAACGTGACATCCAGGCAGATACCATTATTACCAACCGGCAGGTCGCTGCTCAGCAGGCGGTAAAACGCGGCGACAAAGTTGTCATTATGGCAAAATCCAGTAGTGTTCAAATACATACGGCAGGAAAAGCGCTTGAAAACGGCGCTATTGGCAGACGTATTCGTGTTACCAATCACAGTTCAGGTAAAGAGATAGAGGCCACAGTGATCAAACCCGGCTTTGTTGAGGTCAGTTTTTAATACTACGCTAATGTTGATGTGATTAAATTCATAAAACCATGTCTTGGATGCATAAATTTTCGATAATTGTTAAAGTTCCCCTATGGTGCGCCGTTAAAGCT
>JAKSCN010000387.1 GCA_022360595.1 Chromatiales bacterium | reverse complement strand
CATACCCTGAATGATATGGGGGCTTTCTCGGTCAAGCCGTTCATGCCGACCGTATTCGGACAAGGTAAAGTGGCGCAGTTCACTACCCACTCTTACCCCTATATCGGTTTCGGTATCATGATGGTGCTCTCTCTGGTTCTGGCTGTGGCTGCGCTAATCAGAAAGAAGCAGTTTAAAGATGCCGGCGCAAGTTAAGAGGGAGCTCTATTGGCGATGCTCTGATAGAACCACCGATGTTTTATCAGAGCGGTTAACTGGGTTTTGTGGTTTTTTACTGTCAACACTCGGTAAAGAGTGCGGTATGGTTCCAAGTCGTACCGTCTCTCAAGGAACTGGAGGCGGTTGAATTTTTGTGAAGAAATTGTGTGGAGAGCTTTAGTGGGTTTTATCGTTCAGTATAGGATTAACCGCAAAAGCAGCATCTCGCTTTTTCTTTCCCTGTTTTTCTATTTGTGTGTCTTGGTTGGCGCGACGGGTTTCCCTCTTCAGGCGATAGCCGGGGAGGGAAGTTACCCCTCATTTCAAGAATTGGTTGATGCGGCGGAACCCAACTCCACGCTAGTCCCTCCGCCCGGTACTTATGCCGGTCCCGTTATTGTCGACAAACCGTTGGTTATCGATGGGCAGAATCAAGTCATAATTGATTCTGGTGGTAAAGGTTCGGTTGTCATCCTGGATACCGACGGTGCAACTCTTAAAAACTTACACCTGACCAACTCCGGCGAGTCTCATAACGACATCGACTCGGGTGTGCAGGTGCGTGGCAACTTTAATGTTGTTAAAGATAATGTGATTGATAACAGTCTGTTTGGTATCGATCTGCAGCAGTCAGAGAACAACATTGTTCGTGCCAATCATATCTCATCAAAAGATGTCGAACTGGGTGTGCGAGGGGATGCGATCAGGCTCTGGTACTCTTTCAATAATAAGATTACCGACAATGTGATCAGAAACTCCCGCGATACGGTGGTCTGGTATTCACGCGACAATCTGATCGCCCGCAACGATGCTCGGGGCGGACGTTACTCCCTGCACTTTATGTACTCACAATACAATGAGGTGCTGGATAACCACTATGAAAATAACTCCGTCGGTATTTTCATTATGTATAGCGACGGTGTGGTCGTTAAGAACAACTATATTGCTCATGCCACGGGTGCAACCGGCATGGGGATCGGCTTTAAAGAGACCTCCGATGTGGAGGTGAGTGGAAACCAAGTGCTCTATTGCGCCACGGGCCTCTATCTGGATGTCTCTCCCTTCCAGCCCGACACCACGAATCGTATTTTTGACAACCTGATTGCTTATAGCGGTGTTGGTATTCTCTTTCTGAATGACGGGACCGGTAACATCCTGAAAGGCAATACCCTGAAGGGCAATATTACCCAGGTTGTGGTGAGTGGAGGCAAGACAGCCAACAGAAATGTCTGGGAAGGGAACTACTGGGACGATTTTGAAGGCTTTGACCAGGATGGCGATATGGTCGGTGACAGTCCCTACGAACTCTACAGCTATGCTG
>JAKSCN010000586.1 GCA_022360595.1 Chromatiales bacterium | reverse complement strand
ATGGGTCGTACCGATACGCAGCACACCTACCGCTTCTTCGACATGATCCTGCCCGATCGCCAGAATATTTTCGCGGATCGCCAGCGCCTGTCTGGCGTAGGCCAGCACCGCTTCGCCGGCAGCCGTCAAAGCGATCAGCCGCTTCCCCTTGCGCACGAAAATCTGGGTGCCCAGCTCCTGCTCCAGGCGGGCCAGATGCTGAGAGACCGCCGACTGTACCAGAAACAGCTTATCTGCCGCCTCGGTGACATTGAACCCCGATTCAGCCAGCGCAACGAGTGAGGCGAGTTGTCTTAGCTCCATATCTCTATACGTGATAAATAATCTAAATTAATTATTTCACAAGATATACCCGATTAAACCATATTTCTACCTCATTGAGCGCATTTGACCAGATACCGGGGTAGAGAACATGCAGAACACAGCCAGAAATCTAGCTGATCAGCCGGAAAACACGCTGAACAGCTTCCAGCTTTCCCACTTACGTCAGGCCATTGCCGGCCTATCCAGGGAACAACTCACCTGGGCCAGCGGCTACCTGGCTGGACTCAGTGCTCAACCCACATCTGCAGAACCGACCGGCATCGAAGAAAATCTCGAGGCGCCAGTCATGACCATTCTCTATGCTTCCCAAAGCGGTAATGGCCGCGGCATTGCTGAAAAACTGGCTGACGCCGCTTCTCAGCAAGGGATTCATCACCGCCTCATCTCAGCTGATGACTACCGTCCCCGGGATCTCGGCAAAGAGAAGCTCTTAACCGTAGTAATCAGCACCCAGGGTGAAGGTGAGCCCCCAGAGAACGCCCGGGAGCTGTTCAAATACCTCAATGGCAAAAAAACGCCTCAACTGGATAACCTGAAATACGCGGTATTTGGCCTGGGCGACTCCAGCTATGAGCAGTTCAACCAGGCGGGAAAGGATCTCGATCAGCGACTCCAGACGTTGGGGGCAACCTCGTTACTGGAACGCATCGATGCCGATGTGGATTTCGATACCCCCGCGGCAGACTGGCAGGAGCAGATTCTTCCTCTTATTAAAGAGCAGCAGCCCACTGACCAGGCCGCTCAGATAATCCCTATCCAGCGTCAGGCCAGCAACGCTGTACACTATGATCGTAACCGTCCATTCCAAGCGGAGGTGTTGGACAACCGCCGCATCACCACGGCCCACGCCGTAGCTGATGTGCACCATATCGCCCTGGAGATCGACCCTGAAAGCCTCAGCTATCAGCCAGGTGACGCCCTGGGCGTACTGTTCAAAAACGACCCGACACTCGTCAACGAGATTCTAAATCAGCTCGATCTGGCGGGCGATGCTGTTGTTACCCTACAGAGCGAGAGACTCACCCTGGCAGAGGCGCTTCAGAACAGGCTGGAGCT
>JAKSCN010000101.1 GCA_022360595.1 Chromatiales bacterium | reverse complement strand
GGCTGCACAGTCTGATACCGGTGGTGAGAGCGACTCGATCCAGCTTTTCGATGAGATCATGAAAGAGGCCTATCTGCGCCGCGCCTCTGATATTCACTTCGAACCCTTTGATGGTGAGATGCGTATTCGTCTGAGGGTCGATGGTCATATGCAGGAGTACAACCGGCCGCTGACCACAGCCGAAGGCGAAGCCCTTATGACACGTATGAAAGTGTTGTCGGGGTTGGATATTGCTGAGCAGCGCATGGCCCAGGATGGCGGTATGTCCTATCGCATCGAGCATTGGGATATCCCGCCTACGGATATTCGTGTAGCCACTGTGCCGACCCGCTGGGGTGAGCGTGCGACTCTGCGTCTGCTGGGGCAGGAGACAGGCGCACTCTCGTTGGAAAAGTTGGGAATGCCCAAGGAAATTCTGAGTGGCTTCCGCAAAGCGATCAATAGACCTTATGGCATGATCCTGGTCACCGGGCCAACCGGTAGCGGTAAATCCACAACACTTTATGGCGCGCTGCGTGAACTTGACTCCGACGATCAGAATATCCTCACCGTAGAAGATCCGGTTGAACAGGTGATGCCCGGTATCAGCCAGATTCAGGTGACGGGCAAGGTGACCTTTGCCCAGGCGCTGCGTTCATTTTTGCGTCACGATCCCGATGTCATCCTGGTCGGTGAGATTCGTGATATGGAGACTGCGGAGACCGGGCTGAAAGCGGCCATGACCGGGCACTTGGTGTTATCAACGCTGCACACTAACGATGCCGGTGGCGCGGTGACGCGTCTGGCCGATATTGGCGCCGAGCGTTACCTCATCGGTTCAACCCTGGTGGGAGTGTTGGCCCAGCGTCTGATAAGGCGCATCTGCCCCCACTGCCGTGAATCGCATAGTGCCAGCGAAGAGGAACGCCATCTGCTGGGTGTGACAAATGAACAGCCTGTCACCATTTATGAGCCTAACGGATGTCCGCTCTGTTTGGGTAGCGGCTTTGTGGGCAGGATTGGTCTGTTTGAAGCTTTATGGATCGATGAAGCGTTGGGTGTCGCTATCTCTGAAGGAGCAAGCGAGGATCAGATTCGGCAACAGGCAAACGGTTTAAAAAGCCTTTGGCAGGATGGCCTGGAAAAGGTGCTGAATGGCGATACCTGTTTAAGTGAAATACTGCATCTGCGTCCAGCCGGGGGG
>JAKSCN010000609.1 GCA_022360595.1 Chromatiales bacterium | reverse complement strand
TTCAAGGGCGGCATCCTTCTCGACATATTTACGGTACTCATCCAGCGTTGTGGCTCCCACACAGTGCAGCTCACCACGCGCCAAGGCAGGCTTGAGCATATTACCCGCGTCCATCGCGCCTTCCGCCTTACCGGCACCGACCATGGTGTGCAGCTCATCAATAAAAAGAATGATCTGCCCTTCCTGTTTGGCAAGATCATTGAGCACCGCTTTCAGCCGCTCTTCAAACTCACCACGGAATTTAGCGCCGGCAATTAGCGCCCCCATGTCCAGCGACAACAGACGTTTATTTTTCAGACCTTCCGGCACCTCACCATTGACGATGCGCTGGGCAAGCCCTTCAACAATGGCTGTTTTACCGACCCCCGGCTCACCGATCAGCACCGGGTTATTCTTGGTGCGACGCTGCAGCACCTGTACCGTACGACGGATCTCATCATCGCGCCCAATCACCGGGTCGAGCTTGCCCTGTTCAGCACGCTCGGTCAGATCGATAGTGTACTTCTCCAGCGCCTGGCGCTGCTCTTCGGCATTGGGGTCATCCACCTGCTGACCGCCACGGACACTCTCAATCGCCTTCTCCAAAGCCGGTTTGGTGGCGCCCGCTTTACGCAGGATCTCACCCAGTTCACCCTTATCATCGACAGCCGCCAAGACAAACAGCTCACTGGAGATATACTGATCCTTGCGTTGCTGCGCGAGCTTGTCGGTCAGGTTGAGCAGACGCCCCATATCGTTGGAGAAATGCAGATCACCCGCCGCCCCTTCTACGCTGGAGAGACGATCCAGCGCATCCCCCAGACTGGAGCGCAACTGGTTGATATTCACATCTGCCTGAGAGAGCAGATAGCGGGCGGTGCCACCATCCTGATCAAGCAGTGCCGCCATCACATGAATGGGCTCTATAAATTGATGATCACGGCCAATTGCCAGACTCTGCGCGTCGGACAAGGCCATCTGAAATTTACTGGTCAGTCGATCCATTCGCATCGAAAACTACTCCGAAAATGCTATAAGTTACCCTTCAAATTGGGGTGGGATTTACAGAAAATCAAGAGGTTTTAAAGGGGAACGGTGGATTGCATAACCTGGCGTTGGTAGCTCCTTTCTGTTAAGTCTAACAACAAGAGAGATACGAAAGAATCCAAAGTCACAAGCGTGTTTCGAAACAATATGTTTCAGCCAGCTAAAGCCGATTCCAAAGGGACCTTGCCGTCTAGAATCTGCTGGAGCCGCTCGGTGAGCTGGTCATCATCAAGACGTTCCGGTGACAACGCCGGATAGGCCTCAATCTGAGCCCGGCTACGCATAATGACGCCACGAATCACATACCCTTCCCCACGAATACCGGTTATCCGGGCTGGAATCACCGGCGCACCGGTCAGGTGTGATAACCGTGTTACGCCTTTTTTGATTTTGCGCGGTGGATCGCTATCAAGGTGAATTTTGCCATGCGGAAAGAGAGCAATCACCTCTCCATCCTTTAAAGCACGCAGTGCGGCACGCAGCGCCTGCTCCGGTTTGCTTTGACGATCCACCGGGATACAGCCGGCCGCTTTAAACAGCCAAGTAAACCCAAAGCGCTCGTACTCTTCACGCGCAATCAGGAATCGCAACGGCCGGCGCGCCGAAGCGATGAGCATCATCGCATCAACACCAGAGACATGATTGGAAGCAACTATACAGGGACCACTAGTCGGCAAGCGCAGGCGGGTAACATTGAGTCGATGATAACGATAACAGAAGAGGCGATTGAGGCCATCGATTAAATTGACCCAGCCATGTCCCCAATCGACCAGATTGGCCTTCTTGCACGCCCTATAGAGGCGTGCAAGCTGCCAGATAAGCAAGAACAGTACAACAGCGCCAAGAAAGGGATAAACGCTATCCATAGCTCTTTAGATTCCTTGATTTACTCCAACTCCCTTCTGGCATATCAGCTCTTCTTTTTGGATTTACCACCCTTCTGATAGACCTTGCGCTGAAACAGGTCGGTACGGCGGCTCACCACACGATCCACGAACAGCATGCCATCCAAATGGTCCATCTCATGCTGCAGGGCGCGCGCTTCGTAACCCTCCATCTCATATTCGAGTGGCTCCCCGTATGGATCCTGCGCCTTAATCTTGATGTGGGTCGCACGGATCACATTGCCGGTATAGTCGGGCACTGAGAGACATCCTTCGCGCCCCATCTCATAACCATCCCAGTGGGTGATCTCCGGATTGATTAACACCATATAACCGTGATTGGGCACCGGCTTACGGGTATTTGAGACATCCACAATGATGATGCGCTGTGCCCGACCTACCTGGGGCGCCGCAATACCGACCGCAGCCGGACCATCCTGACGCGTATCTTCCAGATCGGCGATAAAGGCGCGCAGCTCATCATCAAACACTTCCACCGGTTCAGAGACCTTCTTCAAACGCTCATCCGGTATTTTTAGAATTTCCAGTACTGCCATAATGCTTAGCCGATCAACGTCTCAATAGGGGAGACATTGACATCGATATCCCCCAGTTCTGCCAAAGCGGCTTCAATCACTTCCAGGGTTGCATCGGTATAGCCCTGGATGCTCATGATGTAGACCGGATTGTCCTGAGAGCCCGCAACATCCGACTCCAGCTCCAGGATATTAAAGCCATTAGTCAGCAGTACCCCAGTGACCTGAGCGACGATACCCGCGCGATCCGCACCGGTGACGCGCACCTGGACATTGGGCACCAGATGCTGGTGAAGACCACCAGAGATATCATCGATATGCAGGTGCAATCCCATCTCTTTAGCGACAGGCGCCACAACGCTCTCGGCATCACCACTACCGGAGATCATCATCATGATGGTGAAATTACCACCCAACCGGATCATCGAGGCTTCACCCAGATTCCAGCCGCTTTTGAACAGGGCATCAGTCAGCCCAGCCACAATCCCTGGTCGATCTTCACCGACCAGCGTCAACATTTTCCACTCAGACATATACAATCCGCTCTTAAGTGATCAATTAAATTTTCGATTCAATCCAGATCAGCGCTGCCATGCGGCCAGTGACGCCATCTCTGCGATAGGAAAAAAAACGCGCTTGGTCAGATACTGTACAGTATTCTCCCCCACCAACGTAGCTTAAATTGAAGGCATTGAGGCGCAGCCGCGCAAGTTGATAAATATCCGCCAGCCAGTGTCCCGGGCGATTATTAACAAAGGCTGCCTCAGCCGCTGGGTTGTGCTGGATAAACACCTCCCGCACCTCAGCCCCCACCTCAAATTGTGCTGGTCCGATAGCCGGCCCCAGCCAGGCAAGCAGCTCTTCTCCAGGTAACGCTAACGCATGCACTGCATTCTCGATAACACCTGCAGACAGACCACGCCAACCGGCGTGTACTGCGGCCACTTTACGACCAGCTCGATCGGCAATCAGCACCGGCAAACAGTCTGCCGTCAATACGGCACAGACCTGCCCCGGCTGGTCGGTAATCACCGCATCCGCCCGGCTCTGGCCTGAGCCACAGGGAACCACGTCACAGCCGTGTACCTGAGTGAGCCAGTTTGGCTCACCAGGCAGTGCTAACTCTCTCTTCAGAAAAGCACGATTGCGCGCAACAACCGCGGGATCATCACCAACATGGTCACCGAGATTGAGACTGTCGTAAGGCGCTTGACTAAATCCGCCGGCACGCGTGGTAATGACCGCTTTTACGGTGTCACCTACAGGCCAACTGGGAACAATCCACTCATGCACCCTTCACATCCTCTTGTAGCGTGCTCAGCAACAGCTCCATGTCCTCCGGGATAGGCGCCTGCCACTCCAACCACTCTCCGCTGGTAGGGTGAATCAAGCCCAAGCGGCGGGCGTGCAGAGCTTGGCGGCGAAACAGTTGGAGCTGCTCACGCAGGGCATCACTTGCGCCCTGAGGCATCTTCAGGCGTCCACCATAGACAGGATCACCCACCATCGGGTAGTGGATATGAGCCATGTGGACGCGAATCTGGTGGGTGCGTCCCGTCTCCAAAAACACTTTCAGATAGGTATGTGAACGGTAACGCTCGATCACTCGGTAGTGAGTCACCGCTGGTTTGCCCGAACGCACCACCGCCATCTTGGTGCGCTGCCTGGGATGCCGCCCGATGGGCTCATCAACCATACCACCCGCGGTCATCAC
>JAKSCN010000571.1 GCA_022360595.1 Chromatiales bacterium | reverse complement strand
GTCTCAATATCCAGCTCCCCCATGAGCAGTCATCCAACGATTATCAAGATATCTCTCTGAATTTTAAGCATTTCTTTTCGCGTAAAGTGATGTTTGTGAAATATGCCTCGGCGTATGTGGTGCTCCCGGGCGGCTTTGGCACCCTGGACGAGCTGGCCGAAATTCTCACCTTGGTGCAGACCGGCAAGACCCGCCGTATTCCCATTATTCTGGTGAATGAGGCATTTTGGTCTGGATTGCTGGACTGGTTCCGCGATGTGCTCCGTGAAGAGGGTACAATCGGCGATGATGATATGGATCTGATGCGTATCTGTGATGAGCCGGAAGATGTGGTCAAAGCGATTTTTGATCACTATCAGACCCGCGGTTTTGAGCCATCGTCGGAAGAGAAGGCCATTCTGCTGGGTCTCTAGGGTCTGTTAAGCCTCATTTTATCGTCATTGCCACTGGCCCTGCGGGTTGAGCCTAAAAAAGCACCACTCGGCGTTTATCTGGAGCAAGCGCGCCGCGCTTCTCGGGCCTTGAGTGGTGCTTTTTTAGGCTCAACAGTGGCAATTAAATGAGTGTTAACGGGTCCTGGCGGGGAATTTCTGATTCTGTCAGGCGTTCTAATGGAGTAAGTCGTTGGCAGTGTCTGCTGGCGAGAAGAGAGTGTAGGTATGGAAAAGCGATGTCTGTTATTCGGTCTGTTGCTGGCGGTATCGGCCAGTTATGCGGCTGACACACCAGAACCCGAGGCGGTACCGGAGCCACCCAGGCTGCCGCCAAAAGTGCAAAGCGGTGAAGTGCTGGAGCCGGAGGTGCGGATTATCGAATCCCCAAGAGGCGCCATAGAGGAGTATCGGGTGAATGGCCGACTCTACATGATTAAGGTGATTCCGCAAATTGGACCAGCCTACTTCTTGGTGGATAGCAACGGTGACGGTGAGATGGACCTGCGTCACAATCATCCGGCCGATATCAGCGTGCCCCAGTGGGTGATTTTTAGCTGGTAGTCGGGTTGATCGATATCGGTGGTGAGGCTAACTCCCTAATTTTTTGTCATAAATAACTGCTTGTTGTCATAAAATTGTAATGACCTCAAGGTGTAATACTTGCCAGTTAGTAAGGTAAGAAGCTAGAAAGAATCTATTCAAATGGCGACAAAAATACTGGTAGTGGAAGACGAGCCGGCAGTTCGGGAGATGATCTGCTTCGTGCTCAAGCAGACCGGCTATGAGACGGTTGAGGCGGAAGATGCCGAAGAGGCGCGTACGCTGTTATCCAATGAGACCCCCTCATTGATACTGATGGACTGGATGTTGCCCGGCACCAGTGGTGTCGAGCTGACCCGGGAGCTGAAGCAGAGTTCGCTGACGCGTGATATTCCGGTGATCATGTTGACCGCCCGTGGTGAAGAGGACGACAAAGTGCGCGGCCTTGAGTGTGGTGCTGAGGACTATGTCACCAAGCCCTTCTCTCCCCGTGAGCTGACAGCGCGGATCAAAGTGGTGCTGCGCCGGGTTGCACCCCATGCTACTGAAGAGACGGTGGAAGCGGGTAATCTGCGGCTGGACCCCTCCTCCTATCGGGTGAGTGTCGGTGGTGACGAGGTAGAGCTGGGCCCCACTGAGTTTCGTCTGTTGCACTTCTTCATGACCCATCAGGATAAGGTCTACAGCCGTTCGCGTCTGCTCGATAAGGTGTGGGGCACCAACGTCTTTATCGAGGAGCGGACTGTTGATGTCCATATTCGTCGCCTGCGTAAGGCGCTTGAGCCTTTCGGCATCGAGTCGCTGGTGCAGACGGTACGTGGTGCCGGTTATCGATTTTCGGAGCAAGTCTCTGGGCGATGAGCTTAACCCCCGGTCTTCGTAAAGAGCTAGGGTTTCTATCAATAAGCGCGATTGGGAGTGGATTGGTCGGTTGGCTGCTGGGGCGGCTGCCGGAAGTGCTCCTGATCAGCGTCATCCTTTACCTTGTCTGGCATCTGCAGCAGATCATTCGCCTCAATCTCTGGCTGAAAGAGCCTAAACAGCATAAAAAGCCTTATGCGGTGGGGATCTGGAGTGCGGTGCTGGCGGCCATTGAGTCCCTGCGTGAGCGCGGTCGCAAGCGTAAACGCAAGCTGGGGCGGATGCTGAGCGGCTTTCAGGAGTCCACCAATGCCTTGCCGGATGCTACGGTGGTGATCGATAGCAGCGGCGAAATGGAGTGGTGGAATGTGCCCGCCTCGGAGATGCTGGGGTTGAACCGCAAGCGGGATAAAGGGCGCAAGATCGATCAGGTGATCACCGACCGGGTCTTTCTCAAATACCTGGCCGAAGGTGACTATCTGCGGCCCATCCAAATTCCCGCTCCGGTCGATAGCGGCATCAGTCTGGAAGTGCGGGTTGTGCCTTACGGTAAGGGTAAAAGATTGCTACAGGCCCGCGATATTACCCGGCTGCACCAACTGGAGACAGTGCGGCGCGACTTTGTCGCCAATGTCTCTCACGAGATGCGTACCCCCCTAACGGTGATCCACGGTTATCTCGAGACCATGGGTGATTCCGACGACCCCTCCCTGGCCGATTGGCAGCACATCTTTGGCCAGATGCGCCAGCAGACGGTGCGGATGCAGCGTATTGTTGGCGATCTGCTGCTGTTGTCGCGCCTGGAGACTAGCCAGGGAGAGGGGGGGCAGACGGTGGTGGATGTGCCGGATCTGGTTAAGAGTCTCCAGCAAGAGGCGATCAATCTCAGTGGTGATGCCAAACACCGTATCACTGTCGATATCGATGAGGAGTTGTGGCTGTTCGCCAACCCGGATGAGCTGGATAGCGCCTTCTCCAATCTGGTCTTCAATGCCGTGCGCTACACCCCGGCCGGCGGTGGTATCACTCTGCAGTGGGTACTGACCGAAAGCGGTCCCTGTTTTACCGTGAAGGATACCGGGATCGGTATCGATAATGAGCATATTCCACGCCTGACCGAGCGCTTCTATCGGGTCGATGTAGGGCGTTCACGCCAGAGTGGAGGGACCGGTCTGGGCCTGGCTATCGTCAAGCATGTATTGACCCGGCATAACGGCGCCCTACGTATTGAAAGTGAGCCGGGTGAGGGGAGTATTTTCACCTGTAGCTTCCCTGGTTCTCGGGTTCGGGAAGCAGAATCCGGTACTGTTTCGGCTGTAACAAAAACGTAATAAAACACCAACAATCTTGTCACAAAGCCGCCCCATAATCGCTGCAAGAATTTACCTAGACCTGGAGGTTTTCTGTGATTACTAAGCGTCTCGCTCTTGGTGTGGCTCTGGCTGTATCTGCGACTGTTGCAAATGCCGCTGCCTCACGTGACTACATCTCAATCGTGGGTTCATCCACCGTTTACCCTTTCGCCACCGTGGTAGCCGAGAACTTCGGTAAAACCACCAGTTTCAAAACCCCAAAAATCGAATCTACCGGTTCTGGCGGTGGTCTGAAGCTGTTCTGTGCGGGGGTCGGTGTTGAGCATCCTGATGTGACCAATGCGTCTCGTCGTATCAAGTCTTCAGAAGTGAAAACTTGCGCCAAGAACGGTGTTAACGACATCGTCGAAGTGAAAATCGGTTATGACGGTATCGTTATCGCTAATGCTAAAACTGCTGATCAGTTCAAGATCACTCGTAAAGAGCTGTTCCTGGCCCTGGCTAAAGATGTGCCAGCCACCGACGGTCTGAAAGGCGCCTCTTTCAAAGATGCTGGCGTTAAGACCATGCCTAACCCTTATAAGACTTGGGCTGATGTCAATCCAAGCCTGCCCAACACCAAAATCGAGGTTCTCGGTCCTCCTCCAACCTCCGGTACCCGTGACGCTTTCGTCGAGCTGGCAATGGAAGGTGGCTGTAAGAAGTTCCCTGACATCAAAGCGATGAAGAAAAAGAACAAGAAAGCTTACAAAGCGCTGTGTCACACCATTCGTGAAGACGGTGCTTTCATTGAAGCCGGTGAGAACGACAACCTGATCGTTCAGAAGCTGGAAGCCAACCCCAACGCGCTGGGTATCTTCGGTTTCAGCTTCCTGGATCAGAACTCTGACAAGGTTCAGGGCTCTCAGGTTGACGGCGTTGCACCTACTTTCGACGCCATCGCCGACGGTTCTTACCCTGTCTCTCGTCCGCTCTTCTTCTACGTGAAGAAAGCGCACATCGGTAGTGTACCCGGTATCAAAGAGTACCTGGCTGAATTCACTGCCGAAAAGGCCTGGGGTGATGAAGGCTACCTGGCTGACAAAGGAATGATCCCAATGCCTCAGGATGAGCGCGCCAAGTTTGCTGCCGACGTTAAGGGTTTGAAAAACCTGGAAATGTAATAGGCTCTCACCTATTCATTCGCTAAAGGAAGGGTGGTCGTTTTTAACGGCCGCCCTTTGTTGCACAAATCAGGGCTGTTTATCTGATGCATAATTCGACGCTGATTATCGTTCTTCTGATCTTGATGGCGGTCGCCTATCAGTTAGGACGCAAACGCTCGAGAGGACTGGCCAGCGCATCTGGTGGCATCAGTTCACTCCATTCTCTTCCCAGCTACTACGGTTTCTATGCAGCGATCTGGTGTGGCCTGCCGGCGCTGCTGGTGTTTGGTCTATGGATGGCATTTCAATCCTCAGTGATTACCGATCTGGTGATTGCCGATCTGCCAGCGGAGACCCGTCAACTGCCTGAAGCCCAGCTTGGTCTGGTCGTGAATGATATTCGTAACCTGGCCTCCGGCAATATTGTTTCCAAGGATATTGATCCGGTGATGCAGGCGGCGGCTGATCACTATGTGAGTCTGGAGCGTACCGGTATGGCTGCCCTGGTGGTGGTTGTGCTGTCGCTGGCCCTGGCCGGTTTTGCTGTTGCCTGGCGCTTTATCTCACCGGAGCTGCGTGCCCGCAATAGTGTCGAAAAGGTGGTGAAGGTGCTGCTGATTATCAGTTCCACCATCGCAATTTTTACCACCATCGGAATTGTCTTGTCAGTGCTGTTTGAGGCACTGCGTTTTTTCAAAGCGGTACCCCTTAGCAGCTTTCTGTTTGGGCTGGAGTGGAGTCCGCAGATGGCGATCCGGGAAGACCAGGTGGGCTCTTCCGGTGCTTTTGGTGCGATTCCGCTGTTTGCGGGCACCATGCTGATCTCGTTTATCGCCATGCTGGTGGCGGTGCCGATCGGGCTGATGTCGGCCATCTATCTCTCCGAGTACGCCACCTCGCGTCTGCGTGCTGTAGCCAAGCCGGTACTGGAGATTCTGGCCGGTATTCCTACCGTTGTTTACGGCTTTTTTGCAGCACTGACTGTAGCCCCGTTCATTCGTGACTCGGGCGGGCTGATCGGGTTGGATGTCTCCTCCGAGAGTGCGCTGGCGGCCGGTCTGGTGATGGGGATTATGATCATCCCATTTGTCTCTTCGCTCTCTGATGATGTGATCAATGCAGTGCCCCAGGCGATGCGTGATGCCTCCTACGGTGTCGGCGCCACTCAGTCTGAGACGATTCGTCAGGTGGTGATTCCCGCGGCGCTGCCGGGGATTGTTGGTGGCGTGCTGCTGGCGGTCTCCCGTGCCATTGGTGAGACCATGATTGTGGTGATGGCGGCCGGTCTGTCGGCCAATCTGACTGCCAATCCGCTGGAGAGTGTGACCACCGTGACGGTGCAGATTGTCACCCTGCTGGTCGGTGACCAGGAGTTCGATAGCCCGAAAACACTGGCCGCCTTTGCGCTTGGCCTGTTGCTGTTTGTGGTGACTTTGGTGTTAAACGTGATCGCGCTACATGTGGTCCGCAAGTATCGAGAGCAGTATGAATAACAATACAAGAGCGATTGATAAGGTAAACGCGTCGCTGCAGCGTCGTTATGCCCGCGAGCGCCGTTTTCGCCGTATCGGTTTGGGCGCGGTGGTGCTGGGACTGCTGTTTGTCTCTTTTCTGTTCATCAGTATTGTCGGTAAAGGGTACGGTGCCTTTCAGCAGACCATGATCAAGCTGCCGATCGTGTTCGATGCCCAGATGATCGATCCAGAGGGCAAGCGCGATCCGCAGGTGCTCTCCACTGCCAACTATGCCGGATTGGTGAAGAAGTCGTTGCGCGGTGAGTTTCCTGAGGTAAAGGGGCGCCGCGACAAGAAAGCGCTTTACCGCGTGGTGAGCAGTGGTGCCTTTCTGCAGTTGCGTGAGATGGTGATGGCTGATCCTGCCATTATCGGCACCACTCAGGATATCTGGCTGGCGGCGGATGATGATATCGACATGTTGGTAAAGGGACACATCGACCGGAACCTGGCTGAAGATGACCGCCGCGTAAAAGATAATGTGATCGGTTGGGTCGATACTTTGACCGAGAAGGGCGC
>JAKSCN010000390.1 GCA_022360595.1 Chromatiales bacterium | reverse complement strand
GAGGGCAAGCGCGACCCGCAGGTGCTCTCCACCGCCAACTATGCCGGATTGGTGAAGAAGTCGCTGCGCGGTGAGTTTCCTGAGGTAAAGGGGCTTCGCGACAAGAAAGCGCTTTACCGCCTGGTGAGCAATGGCGCCTCGCTGCAGTTGCGTGAGATGGTGATGGCTGATCCTACCATTATCGGCACCACTCAGGATATCTGGCTGACGGCGGATGATGATATCGATATGTTGGTCAAAGGCCATATTGACCGGAACCTGGCTGAGGATGACCGCCGCGTAAAAGATAATGTGATCGGTTGGGTCGATACTTTGACCGAGAAGGGCGCGGTCAAGCGCACCTTTAATACTACCTTTTTCTCATCCGGGGACTCCCGCGAACCGGAACAGGCTGGTATTGGTGGTGCGGTGATGGGGTCACTCTATACTTTGATTGTGACCTTGCTGCTCTCCTTTCCGATCGGTGTGGCCGCTGCCATCTATCTGGAGGAGTTTGCGCCCCAGAACCGCTGGACCGATCTGGTTGAGGTGAATATCAACAATCTGGCGGCGGTACCTTCTATTGTGTTTGGTCTGCTGGGGCTGGCGGTGTTTATTAACTTCTTTGGCCTGCCTCGCTCTGCCCCGTTGGTGGGCGGTTTGGTGCTGACGCTGATGACTTTGCCGACCATCATTATTGCCAGTCGTGCGGCCTTGAAGTCGGTCCCCCCCTCAATTCGTGAGGCGGCGCTGGGTATTGGTGCTTCGAAGATGCAGATGGTTTTTCATCATGTACTGCCGCTGGCGATGCCGGGCATGTTGACCGGCACCATCATCGGGATGGCCCAGGCGCTGGGTGAGAGTGCGCCACTGCTGATGATCGGAATGGTGGCCTTTATCGTGGATATCCCCGGCGGTCCGCTGGACCCCTCCACGGTACTGCCGGTGCAGATCTATCTCTGGGCCGATAGCCCGGAGCGCGCCTTTGTTGAGAAGACCTCGGCAGCCATTATGGTGTTGCTCGGCTTCCTGATAGTGATGAACCTCTTGGCGGTTATTCTGCGAAAACGCTTTGAGCGTCGTTGGTAATACCGGAACGATCGGGAGTGAATGATGAGTGAAACAACAGTTGATGATTTGGAGACCGGTGCCATGACACAAACCGCAGCCGTGCTGCGCGATAGCGCAGATGATATGCAGGCCCAGAACGATGCCTTTACCGGTACTGTGGGTGAGATTAAGGCGGCCAATCCGCGTATGACCTGCCGTAATGTGAATGTTTATTACGATGAGAAGCACGCCATTCAGGATGTCAGCCTGGATGTGGGTAAGAATGAGGTGATCTCCATGATCGGCCCCTCCGGTTGTGGTAAATCGACCTTCCTGCGCTGCCTGAACCGGATGAATGACACTATCGATATCTGTCGGGTGACCGGTGAGATTAAGTTGGATGGTCAGGATATCTACGACAAGCGTCTGGATGTGGTGCCCCTGCGCGCCCAGGTTGGGATGGTGTTCCAGAAGCCTAACCCTTTTCCGAAGTCGATCTACGACAATATCGCCTACGGCCCCCGCATTCATGGTTTGGCTGAAGACAAGGATGAGATGGATGAGATCGTTGAGTCTTCCCTGATACGTGCCGGTCTCTGGAAAGAGGTGAGAGATCGCCTGGATCAGCCGGGTACCGGTCTGTCCGGTGGTCAGCAGCAGCGTCTCTGTATCGCCCGCACCATTGCGGTGTCGCCTGAAGTGATTTTGATGGATGAGCCTTGCTCGGCGCTTGACCCGATCGCCACGGCGATTATTGAAGAGCTGATCGATGAGCTGCGCGAGAACTTCACCATTGCCATTGTTACCCACTCTATGCAGCAGGCTGCACGCGTCTCTCAGCGCACCGCCTATTTTCATCTGGGGAAACTGATTGAAGTGGGCAACACCGACGATATTTTTACCAATCCCAGTCATAAGCTGACAGAGGATTACATTACTGGACGCTTTGGTTAATAGGGTTGGAGAGTTTGAGATGAATACTATGACTGAAGGCCATACTGTACAGAGTTATAACAGCGAACTGGAGCAGTTACATCAGTTGGTGCTGGACATCAGTGAGTTGGCCCGCCGCCAGATTGCCGATGCCGTGCAGTGTCTGGAAGATGAAGATGTGGAGATGGCCCGCGAGGTGATCAGCCGTGACCAGGAGGTCAATGAGCTGGATGTCAAGGCCGATGAAGAGGTGATTCGTATTATTGCGAAACGCCAGCCGGTTGCCCGTGATCTGCGAGAAGTGCTGACCGTGAATAAGGTGGTCTCCGATCTGGAGCGGGTAGGGGATTTGGCCCGCCGTGTGGCGCGCCTGACTCTCCACTTTTATGGAAGCAATGGCAATCCCCCCAACAGCCACCTGTTGAGCGATATTCCAAAGATTGCCGCTTACTCAGATCTGATGCTGGAAAAAGCCATTATCGCTTTTGACGAGCTGGATTTGGAGCGCGCCCTGGAAGTGATAAAGATGGAGGCGGATCTGGGTGAGGAGTTCCGCTCTTCACTGCGCCGTCTTTCAACCTATCTGATGGAAGACTCCCGCAGTGTCGGTCATGTCACCGATGTTGTGTTGGCGTTGCGCTCGCTGGAGCGCATCGGTGGGCACGCCAAAAATATCGCCCACCTGGTGGTGTTCTTGATCAAAGGTAAAGATGTTCGCCACGAGAGCATTGAAGCGGTTTCCGCCGAGGTGAAAGGTTAGCGGCTGCCGAGACCTGTCTACACTAATTTACTCAACCCGCAGGGCTAAGGAGACTGTTTCGTCCAGCAGCGTTATCAGCCGCTGATGT
>JAKSCN010000445.1 GCA_022360595.1 Chromatiales bacterium | reverse complement strand
GCGCGGTGGTGGTGGATTGATAGGCTACACCGAAGCCCCGGGCCAGTGCCGCCAGATCCACCTGTTGTGGGGTGATGAATAGCGCCTCGTGTTCGTTCAGCCGCTGCTGGGGCAGGTGATCGAAAATTCCACCTCCCTGGTTGTCGAGCACCAGAATCACCGCATTCAGTGTCTCGTTGCTGATTGCCAGTGAGCCGATATCGTGCAGCAACGTGAGGTCACCAATCATGCCCACAACCGGTCTGTCGCCGGTGCTGGCCATGCCCAGCAGCGTGGCGATATTGCCGTCAATCCCTGAAACACCACGGTTTGCCATGATAGTAAGTGCACGCTCTCGCCCAGGATGAAACCAGTCAAGCTGGCGAATGGGGAGTGAGTTACCGCAGAATAGCAGGCCCTCTGCAGGGAGTTGATCCATCAATATCTCAACAACCTCCCGCTCTTCGAGAGCTGTATCAGCAACTATCAGTTGAATGCTCTGCTGACGCTCTTGCCAAATTCGGAGATAGGGGGATGGCGAGGGTGATACCCGTTGTTGCAACTGACTGGCGACCAGTGTTGGGTCAGCTTGTACCAGCTCGCTGCCGCGGTGCAGGGGGTCGGGCCAGCGCCCGTGGGGGTCGACCAGAATATACCGAGTTTGATCCAGCTTGCTCAGAAAACCACTCAACTGTTTGGATACCGGCATGGCGCCAAAGCGCAATACCCACTCGGGTTGTGCTTTTGCGCAAAAACTGTCGCTCATCAGCGCCAGATCATATTGGCTGATGAGCTGTTTCTTGGCATGGCTGTCATTGCGCAAGTTGGAGAGCGGGTCGGCCAACAGCGGTGCATTTAGTGCTTCTGCCAGTTGGGTGATCTGCGGTTTTGGTAGGGGCGCTCCACTCTCCGGCCCACAAATGATCAGCCCCGGAAGGCCACTGATCGCCTCGGCAATCTGAGTGAGGTGCCGATCATTGGGCGCGAGTGTCGGGGTTGATACCCGTGTTGGGTACAGGCTGTCCGGGGTTGGAAACTGAATAGGGGTCAGTGGTTCGCGCAAGGGAATATTCAGATGCGCCGGACCAGGCAGAGGCCAGCGGCTGGCGGCAACCGCCTGACAGGCGTAACGGCAAGCGCTCTGGAAGAGCTGCTCATCGGGCAGCGGCAGCTCCATGCTGAACCGGCACCGCTCATCGAACAGATTGGCCTGGGGCATGGTCTGGTTGGCGCCGCACTGGCGTAGTTCCGGCGGCCGGTCGGCCGACAGCAAGATCAGCGGCACCCGAGCCAGATCAGCTTCGCTGACGGCCGGCAGCCACTCGCTGATGGCGGTGCCCGAGGTGGCGATCAGTGCAACCGGTTGGCCGCTCGTCTTTGCGGCACCCAGGGCGAAAAAGGCAGCAGAGCGCTCATCCAGAATAACCTGGGTCTGTAGCTCAGGATAGCGGTGAGCAGCTAGCGCCAGGGGTGTTGAGCGGGAGCCGGGTGAGATCACTATCCGGCCCACCCCCAGGGCGTGCAGGCCAGAGCAGATCGCGTGTCCCCAGGCGTAATTGAGATCGGCATGTTCCATGCGGTGAGCATGCCGCAGGACTAAGCCTCCTGCAACGCCTCAATCATATTATTCAGCTTCAACTCCGTCTCTTCCCACTCAGCCAAGGCGTTGGAGTCTGCCACAAGGCCCGCGCCGGCATACAGATCGACCATGTCGTCCTCGATACGGGCGCAGCGCAGTACTACATTGAGAGTGGCGTTCTGCTCAATATCGATCCAGCCGGTAAGACCGGTGAACAGGCCGCGGTCCAAGGGCTCATGCTGCTGCAGCCAGTGTTGGGCCGTGGCCCGTGGATAGCCGCAAATGGCAGGGCTGGGGTGGAGCTTGTGGGCGATGCGCAACGGATGCTGGGTATCGTTCAAGGTGCCGCTGATCGGTGTATGCAGATGCTGCAGGCCACGAAGCTTGAGTAGCCGAGGCGCTTCGGCGGTGTCCAGTTTGCCGCACAGTGGCGCCAGGGCGCCACGCAGTGAGTTGACCACCAGTTCATGTTCATGGCGGTTTTTACTGTCCCGCAGTAGCCACTCACCCAGTTTGTCGTCCACGGTTTTGCAGTTGTCCCGGCGAATGGTGCCTGCGACTGCTTCGGTAAAAATCTGCTGGTCTTGCTGGGTGAGCAAAATCTCAGGTGAAGCGCCGATCCAGCAGCCTTCGTCTTCGTTATCCAGGACAAACACTGTGCAGTGGGCCTGTTGGCAGAGCAGCACCTGCAGCAGGTGGCTGGGAGAGAGGGTGCGCTGCCCTTGCAGGCGTACTTGGCGGCTCAGCACCAGTTTTTTAAGTTCCGTGTCGGTTCCCAGTTGATTGACCGCCTGCTCGGAGAGGGTCAGCCAGACAGAGGCGTCGGGCCGCTGCTCCACCGGTGAGAGATGCGCCGGGCCAGGCAGTGGCTCAGTCGGTGTGTTGAGCGCCTCTATGCCCCGCGCCAACAGCTTGCGCCACTGATTGGGGCTGGTGGGATTGGGGGCAACTGTAATAACACTGCTCCCTGGAATCTGGTAAATCTGTACCTCCGGCAGACTGAGGCGGCCGTGCTGATGCTCCGATGCCAGGCTAATCCGTGGTGCCGGGGAGTTGCCGGTCGGGTCGATGTGGTGCAGGCTGCGGCTAAACGTGGTCGCCGCTGAGGCCAGATCAAGAAGATGTTCCCCGCCGTGGGCGCGATAGCGCCAGGCGCTGCCCAACCCGAGCCAGTATTCGCCGCTATCCGGGCGTGCCCAGAAGTAGCGTTCGTCGGGAACATTCGGCAGACTATGGGCCGCCAACCCGGTACACGGGCCGGAAAGCGGCAATGAGACACAGACTTGTTGACGCGGGTTGTTGGCGGTTTGATCCAACAAGTGCTGAATCTGGTCTATCAGGTGATCAATTTCGCTCATACTTTACTACTGAGTGAATAGTTCGGAGGCTTTCATTCGGCGGCTTTTATACCAGCCACGTAGCAGTAATAACATGATACGCATCATAAACGCTTTTATTCATCCATATCGACTGCCCTTGCAGATTCCCTGGCGCACGGCCCGTGGTGAGATGTGTTGGCGCGAAGGCGTGCTGTTAGAGCTGCGGGGGAGCAATGGTTATGTGGGGTGGGGTGAGTGCGCCCCATTGCCTGCAGCGGGCAGTGAAACATTGGGTGAGGCGCTTGCGGGACTGGAGTTGATGCTGCAACGGCTGGCTGGCGTTGATCTGGCCGCTGCATGGGAGCTGTTGCCTAAAACACCGGCCGCCTGCTGTGCGCTTGAGAGTGCGTTGCTTGATCTTCAAGCCCAAGAGAGCGCTGTTTCGATTACTGAGCAACTGGGTGGCGAGCGCTGCTCCTACCTACAGGTCAATGCCATCGGTGGTGATCTGCTGAGAGGTGCGGAACTGGCTGCCGAGAGTGCATTGGCAGGCGGTTTTAAGCTGGTAAAATTCAAGGTCGGTGTGGCTGAACCGGAACAAGAAGCGGCATGCCTGCGCCAACTTAATGATCGGTTCGGTGACCGCTTGGCCTGGCGCCTGGATGCCAATGGCGCCTGGGACAAGAGGCAAGCCGCACGGTTTGTCGAACAGATCGATGACCTCAATATAGAGTCCCTGGAAGAACCCCTGAAGCAGCCCGAGGCCCAACCGTTGCAGGAGCTGCAAGCCCGTGCGCCGTTCCCTCTGGCGCTGGATGAATCCCTGCCCAAGCTGGGTATGGAGACGGCGCTCTTTTTCTCGGCAGTACGTCGCTGGGTATTGAAACCGACAGTGCTGGGTGGACCACGCTCAACCCAACGGTGGATTACAACAGCTCTAGCGGCTGGTATAAAACCGGTCATTACCACCACTTTGGAGTCGGCCGTGGGGGTGGCGCACTGTGCTCAAGTGGCGGCGTTGCTGCCGGATGGTATACATGGCTTGGCAACCAGTGGCTGGTATCGTGAAGACCTGGCGCGCGCACTGCCGTTGCAGCAAGGGTGTCTATCACTGCCGGCGAGGACGGGGGTTGGCGTGGCGCCGCACTGCAAGAATAAATACCGGTTCTAGGGCCTGTTATGAGGGTGTCGGGTTAATCGTATTCATATCAGCCGCGACAGTGGATGATCAATAAGCGTTCGATAAATGGAGTTGCTGCGTAAATCATCCTGAGACTGGTCGACGCGGATAGGGTCTATCGGCGGGACAGGCAGTCAAGAACTCTTTATAAGCTCTGTGTATAAAGTCTCAACTATTGCTTGTGCCCAGCTTCAACTGGAAATCTGTGACCTGGCTAAAAAAACGGTCAGTCTGATATTTGCATAATTGCCCGCCAAGGTAGCTGTGTTACCCCAACATAGCCTCACAAGTGTTCAGAATTCAATAAGCAGTAACAAGGAGGTTGCCCATGAGTGGTCAAACCGCCATATGTATTGGTGACAAGGTTGTCGAACGCAAAATTATTCAAGACTCCGCTACGGTATTGATCGGCAGCGCCGGTGGGGTTGCCTGTTCGGTCTGCCCCGGTGACAGGGTCGAAGATTCGGCGGTCAATCTCGCCCTCGGCGCCAAGGTGTTGGTGGGTGAGAGTGAGCTGGACTTTGCCCTGCCGGGCGCTTTGCCTTTGGTTTGGCAACGCCGTTACAGCAGTTATGTCAATCCCCGGGGCTCTCACTGCGGTCTGCTCGGTCACGGCTGGTATTTACCGCTGGAGACCCGCATCGAGTTGGATGGGGAGGCCTGCCGTCTGTTCGATGAAAACGGCCGGGTGATCACTTTTGCGCCTCTGACCTCGGGTGAATACGACCGTTGTGGCAGCGAGTCGCTCATCCTGATGCGTGGTGGGCCGCAGATGGGGCCCTATCCACGACTCAGCCCCTGGCAACAGCAGCCGCGTTGGTTCCATATTCCCCGGGCCTGGGCCGGTGATGCGCGTTACTTCTTTACCGCCGGGCCTAATCGGGAGGTCAGGGTCTTTCTCGCTGACGCGTATAGGCCGGGGCATTATCCGTTGCAGTGTGTCATCGATCCACTGGGTCGTCAGCAGTTCTACCAACGCAACACCCAGGGCCAACTGGAGTATGTCTATGATGGCATTGGTCGGCAGTTCGCCCTGCTGGGGACACGTATCCACGATGGACTTGAAGAGACGGATTGGGGGTTTGATACCGGACTGCGCCTGGCGGGCGTCGATCTGCTCCACGACCCGTTGACCCTGAAACGCCAGCGACAACCCCTGGTGCGTTACCACTACAGCCCGGAGGGTGATCTGGTCGGTGTGAGTGATCGTAACGGTACGCTGGTGCGTGAGTTTGCTTACCACAACCACCGCTTGATTCTGCACCGTGACCGCGGTGGCCCCACCCACCGTTACCTGTATGAGCATGATGGCCCTGGTGCACGAGTGATCGAACAGCTCAATAAGGGAGGATTGAGTTCCTACTTCCATTACGATGACGCTAACAACGCTGTTAAGGTGCTCGATAGTCTGGAGCGCGAGAATCACTACAGTTTCGAAGGCGGGGATGGCCTCAAGCGCTTGCGTTGTCACACTCGCGCCGATGGCAGCCAGATCCACTATCAGTATGGCCATCATGGTCGCAAGATTGCTGAGACTGATCCGCTGGGGTGTATTACCCGCTACCATTACGACGGCCTGGGTCGCCTCAAAGCGCTTCGCGCCCCGGACGGAACTTCTCGGCGCTGGTGTTACGATAAAGGTACCGGCCTGCTCACTAGCCACACCGATGCAACTGGGTGTCAGATTCTCTACCGCTATGAT
>JAKSCN010000135.1 GCA_022360595.1 Chromatiales bacterium | reverse complement strand
TGGGGTATTGGTCGACCCAGTTGGTCAGGTAATCGGCGAATTCTTCCGAGGTAAACTTCTTGCCTTCGGAGGCGAGGTCGTAGAGGCCATCTTTGTAGAACTCGGAGCTGGCCGCATCGAGACCCAAATAGATCTCTTCACCCACCTTAAAGCCGGCCTTCTCGATCGCCTCCAGAATCACCTCAATAGCGGCCACATTAGAGGGCAGATCAGGCGCGAAACCACCTTCGTCACCCACGGCGGTGTTCATACCCTTACTGTGCAGAACACTCTTCAAGCTGTGGAAAACCTCGGCGCCGTAGCGCACCGCCTCACGAACTGAGCCTGCGCCGACGGGAAGAATCATGAACTCCTGCAGATCGACGCTGTTATCGGCATGGGCGCCACCATTGATGATGTTCATCATCGGCACCGGCATGCGATAGGGGCCAGGTGTGAGTGAACGATAAAGTGGCATCGCGCGTTCCTGAGCTGCGGCATGAGCGGCAGCCAGCGAGATTGCCAGCATAGAGTTTGCGCCGAGGCGGGCTTTGTTGTCGGTGCCGTCCAGATCAATCATGCGACGATCGATGTCGGTCTGAGCTACAACATCCATCCCCACCAAGGCGTCTTTCAGCTCACCTTGGATATTCTCAACAGCTTTGCGCACCCCTTTGCCCAAATAGCGATCTTTATCACCATCGCGCAACTCCAGCGCTTCGCGTGATCCAGTAGAGGCGCCAGAGGGCGCAACCGCACGACCAATAGCACCATCGGCGGTGATCACATCTGCTTCAACTGTAGGGTTACCGCGGGAGTCTAAAATCTCTCGACCGCGAATATCGACTATCTCGGACATTGTCGCTCCGTCTTAATGATATGTTTTGTACTGAGAATGCATAGAAAGGTGATCAGTTTTTTAGAGAGTATTCTCAGTAAATCCTCTCGTCTTTACCGCCTGATCAACTGTTATTAAGGTTTCGAGCAGCTCCGACATCTTGCCCAACGGCCAGGAGTTGGGTCCATCACTGAGCGCTTTCTCGGGCTCCGGGTGGGTCTCCATAAACAGACCCGACACCCCGGCCGCCACGGCTGCGCGCGCCAATACCGGTACGAATTCACGTTGCCCCCCCGACGAGGCGCCTTGCCCCCCGGGAAGCTGCACCGAATGGGTGGCGTCATAGACCACCGGCGCTTCGCTCTCGCGCATAACAGCCAGCGAACGCATGTCAGATACCAAATTATTGTAACCGAAAGAGACACCACGATCACAAACCATGATCTGATCATTACCTACACTTCGGGCTTTATCGACTACGTGACGCATATCCCAGGGCGCCAAGAACTGCCCTTTTTTGAGGTTCACCGGCTTACCCTGCTCGGCCACTGCTTTGATGAAATTGGTCTGCCGACAGAGAAAGGCCGG
>JAKSCN010000062.1 GCA_022360595.1 Chromatiales bacterium | reverse complement strand
TTGTAACACCCTGGGCAGGATAGAAGGTCAGTTCCCCCTTCTCAACCACTCGTTTGAAGTAGGGACGGAATGCGTAATTATTACCCACCAGACTCTTCCCACCGTTATAGGGTGTACCCGCAACAGTGGTACCGTTGCGATTCAGCAGATAGACCAATACGCTATCCGATGCATCCCTGGCCACCTGCATAGCGGCCAGCGCTTCAGGATTATTCTTGGGTAACTGCCCAACAGCAGTCTGCTGAATAACAGGCAGCGTGGCGACCGCCCGTAAATCACGCTGGGTCTGAATAAAAAAGCGGTTATCCAGTTCAGTCGCCAGCGCCTCAAGGTGCTGACGTGTCTTCTCTACATGGTTCTGTTCACCAATCCGATCCGTTAAGATCGCAGAAATAACCGCCGCCGTAACTACGATCAGCAGCAGCCCGCCTGTTTTACGCAACTGTGCCGTCCAGTTCCGCCAGCGCCCCCTTATCATTCAACACTCTCATATCTGACGGATTGACCCAACTGCACACGTAATTTATTGACCTCCCGTTTCAGTTCAATCACCCGACCCTCACGACCGCTCATCAGACGGTTGATTCGTTCCAGCTCTTGCATCGACTTGGTCAGCTTTTCGTTAAATTGAATACGCTCAGTGATGTCGCGCTTGATCGCGACAAAGTGGGTGATATCGCCATTGGTATCTTTTACTGCGGTAATGGTCATCGACTCAGGGTAGAGACGACCGCTCTTATGGCGGCTCCAGATCTCTCCCTGCCAGCTTCCGTCTTTGAGAACATCGCGCCACATACGGTTATAGAAGTCAGCGCTCTGCTGCCCCGATTTCAACATCCGGGCATTCTTGCCCATCACCTCTTTCGGGCTATAGCCGGTCATTTGAGTAAAGGCGGAGTTGACCCGCAAAATAACCATCTGTTTATCGGTGATGATGATGGCGTCGTCGATCTCAAAGGTTTTGGCGGCTAAACGCAGCTCCTCTTCAACCCGTTCACGTTCAGTGATATCGGTAAAGGTAACAACCGCCCCAATGACATCGTCTCCCTTCTTCATTGAGGTGCAGATAAATTCGGCCGGAAAGCTGCTCCCATCCCTGCGCCATAGCAACCGGGTATCCATAAAATGCCCCTTACTGTCGATCCCGGTGAGTTGCGCCCGGCAGGCCTCGATCAAGTGGCAGCCAATATGGTCATCACCATAAAGAAGGATTCGACTGGACTTCCCGATCAGTTCATCGGCCTGGTAACCGAACATACGCGCCGCTGTCGAATTGGCAAAACTGATATCACCTTCCAGATCGACACCAAAAATTCCTTCACCGGCAGACTCCAGCAGCAAACGAGTACGCTCTTCACTGACCCTTAACGCTTGGTGCATGGCAAAGCGTTGACGTCGTACTCGTTCAAGCAGCAGGAAAACGATGAGGAAGATGGATGTGACTATACCCGCAAACAACAACGCATTCTTCTGCCGTGATGCGAGTTTGACCTGGAGCATCTCCGGTGAGGCGACATCAACAACTATCCAGTCGCGCTGAAAACCTGTCTGCTCAGCACTAAAACTGGCCGGGAAGCTGATATGGGTATAGGTAAAAACTCCAAGGTCACTATCAATCTGACCATGTCGGTTCTCTGAAATCTCCGGCCAGATTTGGGGGTAGTCATGGGAAAAGGTTTTATGCCCCCGCTCTTCAGGAAACATAAAGCCCCACTCGTCCGTTGATTTGAAACCGCGCAGGTAATAACCAGGCTGATTGAGCAGCAACACTTGGCGGTCAATCCCCTCATCAGCCTCTTGTACCTCTCGCAGCAGTCTATCAGCCAGGTAGTTGAGCACCAGGATGCCGCGCTTATTGCCATCATCATCAAACACCGGTGTGGCGATACGCAGCATGGGTTTGAACGGCTCTTCTACCTCGCCATACTCCTGATTCAGATCGAAGCGGGATACATAGATCTCGTTCTGCTCCAGGGGGAGTGTACGGGCCACATAGTCACGGTTACCCTTGTATTGCAGCTTCTCCTGTCCGGCAATGATCGCCGCACCATGGGCATAATCGATGCGAGCCACTTCACCGCCGTATAGATCGATAAGGCGAATCTGATCATAAATTCGGTGTGTTTGAGAAAAAAAGCGCCAGGATTCGTTTAATTGATCCAGTGTCTTTTGGTCGCTGTCCTGGAGATACTGTTTGAGATCATCATGTCCGGCCAGAAACCAGATATCGCGCAACACCTCGTCCAAGTCAGCCATAAAGCGCATGCCGACCATCTCAACCCGATCCGCCGCTGACTGTTTAAACAGATGAATGGCGGCGTTGCGCTCAGCGATATAGACCCAGGAGATGACGCCATAGACCAAAGAGAGCAACAGTACCAGCACCATCAGTGAGAGGAGGGAGCGCGACTTCTCCGAGTCCAACCGCAACAGACCTGTAGGAAAGACGGCTACCCCCATATCACAATCTCTCTGACCTTAGGCCAGTCACGGAAGGCAAAGCAGTGTGCCACATCTATTTCATGGGATGTCAGGCTCATCGTTGGTGTTTCTAGTCGCGGCAAACAATCCCTTGTCTGCAGGCAACCACCGTTGTTCGTTAGTGATAGTCGGTTACTTAAAAGCGCCTCTGATCAATGCTGACAGGAGTCAGATAAGAGCCGCAACTATCGAACATGCTGTATTTACAAACCGACAACCGGCTCAAATACAGAAGCCGGCTCCGTTGGACTCAAGACATCCGGCCATACCGTAATCAGAGATGCCTTAACCTATATTGACGGCATTACCCTCCCTTACTTTAGAGGGCAACCACAACCCTTCAATAAAACCACCTGCAGGCGTCGATGCGCTATATAATGCTCTTAATCTACAATGTTGAACCAACAGCTATTGGGCCTCCGTTAATGCATAGAGCCAAAAAAAGATTTGGGCAGAACTTCCTGCATGACCGCAACATCATTAACAGAATTGTGCAGAGCATCAGCCCATCAGCAGAGGATCATCTGGTCGAGATCGGCCCGGGCCAGGGGGCCATCACCCAAGAGCTGCTGAAAATTGCCGGGAAATTGGAGGCGGTTGAGCTTGATCGCGATCTGCTTCAGCCGCTCGCTGAGCGTTGCGCCAACCTCGGACGTCTGCAGATCTACAACAGCGACGCCCTCAGCTTCGATTTCCGACAACTGGTCAGTGAGGAGAACCCCAAGCCTTTGCGGTTGGTGGGCAATCTGCCCTACAACATCTCCACCCCCTTGCTGTTCCATCTGCTGGAGCAGGCTGACAGCATCCAGGATATGCACTTTATGTTGCAGAAAGAGGTGGTAGACCGCATGGCAGCCAAACCGGGCAGTAAAACCTATGGGCGGCTCTCTGTGATGCTGCAGGCCTGGTGTAAAGTGGAACCACTGTTCGACATCGGTCCCGGCGCATTCCATCCAGCACCGAAAGTCGATTCCGGGTTTGTTCGGCTGACTCCCTATACCACACCGCTTTACCACATCAAGGATCAGCGGCTATTCAGCCAGATAGTCACCCAAGCCTTCAGTCAGCGACGCAAAACCCTGCGCAACAGCCTGAAAAAGATGCTCGACGATACGGTGTTCGAGCAGGCTGGCATCGATCCGTCGCTGCGTGCCGAGCGTATATCCCTTGAAGAATTTGTCAATTTGGCCGACAAGGCTTGGAAAACCGGACAAATGTCCTGATATTGTTTAGGGTCTGTCATCACCCATTTGAGCACCACTGAATGTAGGCATTAGATAGTACTGACAGCACACCCTAGGAAGTCATTAGCCGCCAACCAACGGCTACCCTAACGGAACATCGATAACTCGAAAAATCCAGGTGAAAACCGACATGAACGACGATATCTACGAAGACGCCATCGACATTATCACCGATCACGCGCTGGCCAGACCTGATGAAGTGCTGCCTGGCGTCATTCACCTGCTACCTGTTGCCACCCGCCCCTTTTTCCCAGGTCAAGCCGTACCGCTGGTCATGGATACGGCGCACTGGAGCGACACGATCAAAGCGGCAGAGGAATCGAGCAACGGGATTTTGGGTATCGTTCTCACCGACGCGGCCACCTCTGAACAGGCCACGGCTAAAGAGTTGCGCGCAATCGGCACGGCCTGTCGGATTCACCGGGTGCAACAAGTGGAGGGACGACTGCAGGTGCTCGTCGAGTGCCTGAAACGCTTCCGCATTGAGAAACTGCTCTCAAAAGAGGCGCCATTCAGCGCCCAGGTACGCTATTTTGATGAGCCCACCACCATATCGAAAGGTGA
>JAKSCN010000014.1 GCA_022360595.1 Chromatiales bacterium | reverse complement strand
GGTTAACGAAAGATCGACGCGTTGTTGCACCGGCTTTGGCCAGGGAATAAAGACGACCAGATTTCATAGATTCCATACTGTTGTTTTTCACTTCAGACTCCGCATAACAACCGATCACTCAGCCGCCAACCGACCGAGTGACATATGGGTGCCAAATAAAAAGAGGGAATATACTCGATGCGGATCTAAAAATCCTTGCGACTTTTTGCTGAATAGCCCAGCGCCTTAGGAAGCACCTGGAAACGACTCAAGAGTTAACCGACGGCTCCTTTACATACCCCAGCCTGGCCGACAGCTTGTCGGCTGTATCGCGCAGCAGCCGCGCATTCTCACCGTCCCAACTCACATCGAAATTGGATTTAAAGCCGAACAGCGCCAATGAGAGCACCAGCTCACCCCGGTAATCGAACACCGGTGCGGCCAGCGCCGAAACATACTCGATACTGTGCCCGGTCACCCGCGCCATGCCGTGCTCGCGGGTCTCCTCGATAATCGCCTCCAGCTCTTGAGCTGATTGAGGGGCTAACGGCGTGCGCTCCTGAGCAAACTGTTTCAGCTCGGCGTCGACAATCGGCTGGGTCAGCGCCCGTGGCAGATAGGCGAGGAAAATCCGCCCCGAGGCAGACATGGAGGTGGAGAAGACCGTGCCGGGTCGTATCCCGACCGAGATCGGTTGGCGCGACTGCAACCAGCGGATCACCGTGGTACCTGAACCACCCCAGACACAGAGAATGATCCCCTCCTGGGTCTCGGACCAGAGCTGATCGACAATCGGATTGGCCACCGTGGTGGGTTCCAGTCGCGACAGATAAGCCGTGGCAAACTCCAGCACATAGGGCCCCAGGTCGTAACGGCCGTGAGCGCTCTTCTCCACGAAACCGGTTTCCACCAGACTGACCAGATAGCGGTGGGTCTTGGCGGGATGCATCTCCACCGCCTCAGAAAGCTCATTGAGGGTGGCCCGCCCACCAATCGCCGCTAACGCCTTCAGCAGCCGCATGCCGATCTCTACCGACTGAACGCCCCCCTTGGCTGAGGTTGGCTTCTCTCTATTTTCAACAGCCATTTACACAATCCGTAAATATCAATTACCAACGTTGACCAGATTTAACTATAGTGCTTTCATTCCAGCCATACAAACAATTTACCCTTTACATATTATGTAATTCTAATTTAGACAG
>JAKSCN010000143.1 GCA_022360595.1 Chromatiales bacterium | reverse complement strand
GGTCGCCGTCGTGGGCCTCATGGGAGATGATCTCGGCATCTTCGAGAAAAATAGTGTCACGGTGCGCTTTATTGTCAGTCATGTCGATAGTGCGTTATGAGTTGTTCTGAAAAACGATATTGCCTTCAAATAGGGTGTGAGTGACTCTGCCCAGGAGTTCCCAGTCCATGAAGGGGGTGTTGTGTCCTGCGCTGATCAGGGTTTGGTCGCTGACAGTCCAGTGCTTGTCTGGATCGAAAATGCAGACATCGGCGCTGCTGCCGACGGAGAGACGGCCATAGGGGAGACCCATGATATCGGCCGGTCCGCAGGTTAGCCGGGCGATGGCCGTATTCAGCGAGAGTACCCCTTCATCCACCAGTTTTAAGGTGAGGGAGAGGAGTGTCTCCAGTCCTGAGATACCGGGCTGGGTAGCCGGAAAGGGGGCCTCTTTGGCATCAGGCTCATGGGGCTGGTGATCCGAGCAGATGGCTCCAATCGAACCTTTAGCCAAGCCGACCCGCAAGGTGTCACGGTCGGTCAGGCTGCGCAGTGGTGGTTGCACATGGCAGTCGCTGTTAAACCCTTCGATATCCATTTCGGTCAGATGGAGTTGATGAATGGCGACGTCTGCCGTGAGGGTGAGTTGATTCTGCTGCCCCTGCTCCAGGATACGCACGGCGGTACCGCTGGAAAGGCAGTGAAAATGGACATGACAGCCGGTGTGCTCGGCCAGTGAAATATCACGGGCAACAGCAACAGTTTCAGCCGCTTCCGGGATACCGGGCAGACCAAGGCGGCTGCTCACTGGTCCCTCGTGTACACACCCCTTATCTTTTAGATGCCGGTCTTCGGGGCGCAGTACGGTAACGATACCAAAGGTAGCCGCATACTCCAGAGCGCGCCTTTCTACCAGCGTGTTAGCGAGTGGTGCGTAGCTGTTGGTGATGGCGACACAGCCAGCCTGTTTTAAGGCATGCATCTCGCTAAGCTGCTCACCTTTTAAGCCTTGGGTCATAGCGCCGTAGGGAAGTACCCGGGCGTTGCGTATGCGTTGGGCGCGACGGATGATCAAGGTGGCTACGGCAGGTGTATCGACCACCGGGTCGGTATCGGGCGGGTAACAGAGCGTGGTAATCCCCCCTTTTGCGGCGGCAGCCGTTTCACTCTGGATATTTGCCTTGTGTTCCAGCCCCGGCTCACGCAGTCGGGCGCTGAGATCAACCAGCCCGGGGCAGACAATTTTGCCTGTGGCGTCTATCTCGATGCTGGCTTCAAAGCCGTCAGGTGCCTTGCCGATGGCGATCACCTGTTTGTCGGACAGATAGAGGTCGGTGACTGTATCTACACCATTGGCCGGATCAATTAGCCGCCCATTGCGAATCACTGTGGGTGCTGAACTGCTCATCGTGCACCTCCCTGAATCTGTCCGCTCGATTGTCCACTGCCCATTGCCATCGACATCACAGCCATGCGCACCGCAATACCGAAGCTGACCTGCTGGAGAATCACCGATTGCGGGCCGTCTGCTACCACTGAGTCCATCTCAACCCCACGGTTGATGGGGCCAGGGTGCATGACGATTGCATCGGGCTTGGCGGCTTGCAGTCGCTCCTGAGTGAGGCCGTAGAGTTGGAAATATTCGTGCTCGCTCGGCAGCATGGCGCCACGCATTCTTTCACGCTGAAGGCGCAGCATGATGATGACATCGACATCCTTAATTCCTTCCATAAGGTCATGGTAGACATGTACCCCAAGAGTACGCACATGAGCAGGCAGCAGGGTTCGCGGTGCAATCACCCTCACTTCCGAAGTGCCGAGTAGATTGAGCGCCAGAATTTGTGAGCGGGCAACACGCGAGTGCAGGATATCACCGACAATGGCAACCCGCAGACCGGTAAAGTCCCCTTTGTGACGGCGAATGGTAAACATGTCGAGCATCGCCTGGGTGGGGTGGGCATGTCGGCCGTCACCGGCGTTAACCACACTGATGTGAGGTGCTGCATGGGTAGCAATAAAATGGGCGGCGCCGCTGTCGGCGTGACGCACCACAAACATGTCGACATGCATCGCTTCGAGGTTGCGCAGGGTATCCAGTAGCGTCTCACCCTTAGCGGTCGCCGAAGTGTTGATGTTGAGGTTGAGTACATCCGCCGAGAGACGTTTGGCCGCCACTTCAAAGGTGGTGCGGGTGCGGGTGCTGTTCTCGAAAAAGAGGTTACAGATCACCTTCCCGCGTAGTAGCGGCACCTTTTTTACGGTGCGCTCAGATACCCCGGTGAAGGATTCGGCGGTATCGAGTATTTCGGTCAGCAGCGTTTTGTTCAGACCATCAATGGTCAGGAAGTGTTTTAGTCTGCCTTCGTCAGTGAGTTGGATATTGGGAGAGCTCACGTCATTGTGCCTCAGTCGGTGTCATTACTACGAGCCTGCTTTTTCGATTTTCCGATCACCAGACCGAGCGGTTCCGGACCGGTCAGGGTGATGGTCTCGTCCAGTTTGAGTGGTGGACGAGCGCCAACCACACTGGGCTGAATGGGCAGCTCCCGGCCACTGCGTTCGACCAATGTCACCAGCAGGATGGAGGCGGGGCGACCATAATCGAAAATCTCATTCATCGCGGCGCGGATGGTGCGGCCGGTATGCAGCACATCGTCGACCAGGATGATGTGTTGGTCTTCAACCGAGAAGGGAATCTGCGAGGGCTTTACCTCTGGGTTCATACCGATGCGGGTGAAATCGTCGCGGTAGAAGGAGATGTCCAGCGTGCCCAAAGGCTCCTGGATGGCCAGCTTGTGATGCAGTTGTTCGGCCAGCCACACTCCGCCGGTGTGAATGCCGATCATCACTGGGGCGGTGATGCGGTTGGTCTCTAGGCGAGATCTCAGCGCCAGCGCCATCTCATCGATCAGGCCGGCGATCTCTTCAGCCTGCATATAAATTTTACTATCGTTCACTTAACCAGGTTTCCAGTATCAATTTGGCCGCGATCGCGTCCAACTCTTCAATCTTTTTAGGGGCACGGCCCAGCTCTGTTTTGGCCATTCGCGAGGTGAGACGTTCGTCCACCAGAAAGACCGGTAAATGATACCTTCCCTCGAGTTGTCTTGCGAAGCGTTTTGCTCGGGGGGCAACCTCCGCTTCGCTGTCGTCCATGTTAAAGGGGACCCCGACGATGAGTGCTTCGGGTTGCCACTCTTCGATCAGACGGCCAATGGCATTCCAGTCGGGCTTCTGCTGAACAGCACGTAAGGTCTTGAGCGGTCTGGCGGTGTTGATCAGAGTTTGACCAATAGCAACGCCGATTTTGGCTGTCCCGTAGTCAAAACCAAGTACATTGCTCATTGGCCTGTTACTGTCTCAGGCGTGACCCGTCTGGGTACTGAGCAGGTTGAGGTCGACGCCGATAGCGGCCGCAGCTGCCCGCCAGCGTTGGTTGGCTGGGGTGTCAAAAATAATGGTCTCGTTCGCCGGGCCGTTGAGCCAGGAGTTGGCGGTGATCTCATCTTCGAGCTGGCCGCCTGCCCAGCCGGAGTAGCCCAGTGCGATCAGGGTTTTTTCCGGCCCCTCGCCTTGGGCGATGGCCTGCAGAATATCTATCGAAGTGGTGACACTGATCTCATCGGTAATCGCCAGGGTGGAGTCCCAGCGGCTGTTGCCGTTATGCAGGACAAAGCCCCGATCAGTTTGCACGGGCCCGCCGATATAGATTGCCTGTTCGCCGCACTCCCCATTCTCATGATCAATGTCCAGTTGTCCAAGAATATCGTTCAGGTGGAGATCGGTTGGGCGGTTCAGGGTGATACCCATGGCGCCATCCTGATTGTGTTCACAGATATAGGTGACGGTTTGGTGAAAATTCTGATCTGCCAGACTGGGCATGGCGATCAGAAAGTGATTGGTGAGATTTGCGGTGTTGCTCATAGGCTTAGTATCCGGCTCTGGAGATTTGATCGCAATAGCTCTTTTATGGCTACCGGGAAAAAAGCGTATTGTTGTTGACGAATTGCCACGTGCGGACAATCTCCAGAATGTCGGTCTCTTTGCGGATTTCGCTGGGGAAAGGCGCAAAGGGGGCGGCCAGTTTGACGATGCGGATCGCTGCGTCATCCAGCAGTTTATGGCCGGATGACTTAAGTATAGTGATTTTCTGCACTGAGCCGTCGGGCCTGACTGCCACTGACATCACCAAATTACCGTAGAGCTTGCGGCGTTTGGCTTCATCGGGGTAGTTGAGGTTACCGACTTTCTCCACTTTGCGGCGCCAGGCGTCGAGATAGTTGGCGGCGTGAAACTCCTGAGTGCTGGCGCTGATCACCTTTTTGCGTGGGCGTTTGGCGTAGGCGCGAGTCTTCTCATCCAACTGGGCGGTGAGACGGGCAATCTCTTCATTGGTGCTGGCCAGCAGTTGGGCGACGGAGACCTTTTTCTTCGGCTCTGGCCGCGGCGGTGGCTTCACCTCAGTATCAATTTTTTTGGGCGCCTTTTTTTGGGTAACCACTTTGCGTGGTTTACTCTTTTTGGGCGCGGGTGGCGGTGTGCTCGGTTGACTCTCACGCTTGGGCTGTGGCGCCACCTTGGGTGAAGGGGGGGTGATGACGGTGGTCGGTTTGACCACTTTCTCTTCGTTACCGCCGCCGATTTGGCTGGTCTGGGCCAGAAAATCGGCCTTTTCCGGCTTCTGTTTTTCGGACTGCACTGGGTTGCGCACGACCATAATTTCGAGGGTGCGGTCAGGTGGTGGTCTTCTGGTCGGATCTTCGAGATTGAAGCTGATACCGAGAATCACCACCGTGTGGATGCTCAGCGCAAAGAACAGAGTCAGTCCCATGCGGTCAACGGCGGTGGCAGTCGCGGCGGTGCTCATGAAAGTGTTTTTCTAATCCCTAGTTGATTCCAGAATTGATTGCCGGACTGATACGAATTTTCTCTTTGTCTACAGCAAGCTCCACGCGGGCGGCCATATCCGGCGTTATGTGGATGTAGCCTGCCTCATCGAACAGCAGTACCTGGGTGATGCCCATCTGTTGGGCAATGTTGAACCACTGGTTAGGTCCGGCGATGAAAAGTGCGGTGGCAGCCGCATCGGCCCGGGTGGCGTCGCTATCGATTACTGTTACCGAGCGTGTGCCTTCAGCCGGGTAACCTGTGCGCGGGTCAATGATATGGTGATAGCGCCGCCCTTTCCAGGTGAAGTTTCGTTCATAGTCGCCGGATGTGAAGACGCTCTCATTGCCTCTTGTCTCCACGGTTGCAATGACCCCTTCTCCGCTGGGGTGGCGAATACCGATACGCCAGGGAGCACCGTTGCGTGAGCCAATTGCTTGCAGATCGCCACCGGCATTGATTATGGCGTTCTCTATCCCGAGCTGCTGTAGGTGCTGCATGGCCAGAGATATGCCGTAACCTTTGCCAAAGGCGCCGAAGTCGAGCTTCACGTTAGGATTGATGCTCTTCAAGGAGATGCCGTCCAACTGCAGGTCACCCATCTGTGGGTTATCCGCCAACAGTTTTTTCAGTGTGGCCGGTTCTGGCGGTTGATGTCCCTCAGGGTCGTTGCTGTGGAAGCCCCAGGTATCGATGAGGTGGCCTATGGCTGGATTGAACAGTCCGTCGCTTTGTGCTGATAGTTCACTGCCGAGTTTGATCAGGGCGAGTACGGACGGTGGTACCGAGAAGGACTCCCCGGTGGTGATCAGGCGCCCAGGTGGTACTTGATGGATTCAACGGAGAAACCGGCAACCTGGGATTCTTTTTCCGGCGGAATCTGAACGTCTGCATCACGGTTCTGGAAGTTGTCAATGGCTTCCATGACGATTCTTGT
>JAKSCN010000134.1 GCA_022360595.1 Chromatiales bacterium | reverse complement strand
GAAGTGAAAGGCAAGACCGGTTCTCTGACCGCCTTCCCTATCATTGAGACTCAGGGTGGTGACGTATCGGCATTCGTACCGACCAACGTAATCTCCATTACCGACGGTCAGATCTTCCTGGAAGCTGACCTGTTCAACTCCGGTATCCGTCCGGCGATTAACGCGGGTCTCTCTGTATCACGTGTTGGTGGCGCCGCGCAGACCAAGATCATCAAGAAGTTGGGCGGCGGTGTTCGTCTGGCTCTGGCTCAGTATCGTGAGCTGGCGGCGTTCTCTCAGTTCGCCTCTGATCTGGATGATGCTACCCGTGCCCAGTTGGAGCGTGGTGAGCGTGTAACCGAGCTGATGAAACAGCCTCAGTACACCCCGCTCAGCATTGCTGAGATGGCGACTTCACTGTTCGCCGCCAACGAAGGCTACCTGGATGATGTCGACGCGAAGAAGATCGTTGATTTCGAAGCAGCCCTGCACGCTTACATGAAGAGCAGCCAGGCTGCGCTGGTCGATAAGATCAACGAGACCGCGGACTACAATGATGAGATTGCTCAGTCATTGCATGATGCCATCAAGGATTTCAAAGCGAACCACACTTGGTAAACATTGGAATCCACAGAGCTGACTAGATAAGGTTTAGTTATGGCAGGCGCAAAAGAGATACGCACGAAGATTGCCAGCATCAAAAACACGCAGAAGATCACTTCTGCGATGGAGATGGTTGCGGCAGCTAAGATGCGTAAGGCACAAGATAGAAAAGACGCTACCCGTCCCTATGCGGACAAAATGCGTAACGTCATTGGACATCTGTACCATGCACACCCTGAGTACCGTCATACCTTCATGAAAGAGCGCGATATTAGCCGTGTAGGCTATATCGTGGTCTCTTCTGATCGTGGTCTTTGCGGTGGTTTGAACAGCAACCTGTTCCGTATGTTGGTTAAAGACATTCGGAAGCAGCAGGAAGCGGGTATTAAGGTCGACTTCTGCACCGTTGGCAGTAAAGCGTTGGGTTTCTTCAAACGTTTTGGTGGTCAGGTGCGGGCAGAGATTTCACATCTTGGCGATGCGCCACATATGGAAGCTCTGATCGGTCCGGTGAAGGTGATGCTCGACGCCTATGAAAATGGCGAAATCGATCGTATTTACATTGCGTACAACAACTTTGTAAATACCATGACCCAGAAGCCGACCGTTGACCAATTGGTGCCTATCGCCGGTGAGCCGGACAGCGAACTGAAGCACCACTGGGACTACATCTATGAGCCTGATTCAAAAGAGGTTCTGGATGCACTGCTGACACGCTATGTAGAGTCCCTGGTCTATCAGGCCGTGGTTGAGAACGGCGCATCAGAGCAGGCTGCGCGTATGGTTGCGATGAAATCCGCAACCGATAACGCAGGCAACCTTATCGATGAGCTGCAACTGGTCTACAACAAGGCTCGTCAGGCTGCCATTACGCAAGAGATCTCTGAGATCGTTGCCGGCGCCGCCGCAGTCTAGTGCTGGTTGTACAGGTTAAAGTTATTAAACATTTGAGAGTCGTCGACAGCGACAAGAGGAACCAGAAATGAGTTCGGGTAAAGTGGTTGAAATCATCGGTGCCGTGGTGGACGTTCAGTTCCCAATGGGCAGCATGCCGAAGGTCTACGATGCGCTGAAGATCGAAGAGGTTGGTCTGACCCTGGAAGTGCAGCAACAGTTGGGTGATGGTATTGCCCGTACCATTGCGATGGGTTCTACCGACGGTCTGAAACGTGGCGTTGAAGTTGTTAACACCGGCGCACCTATCACCGTTCCGGTTGGTCAGGGCACCCTGGGCCGCATCATGGACGTACTGGGTAATCCAGTTGATGAAGCGGGTCCGGTTGAAGTTGATCAGCACATGCCTATTCACCGCGAGGCACCTAAGCTGGAAGATCAGTCTACTGCGACTGAGATTCTGGAGACCGGTATTAAGGTTATCGACCTGATCATGCCGATTGTTAAAGGTGGTAAGGTCGGTCTATTCGGTGGTGCGGGTGTTGGTAAAACCGTAACTCTGATGGAGCTGATCCGTAACATTGCGGTTGAGCACTCTGGCTTCTCAGTATTCGCCGGTGTTGGTGAGCGTACTCGTGAGGGTAATGACTTCTACCACGAGATGGAAGAAGGTGGCGTACTCGATAAGGTTGCCCTGGTATACGGTCAGATGAATGAACCGCCCGGTAACCGTCTGCGTGTTGCTCTGACTGGTTTGACCATTGCGGAGAACTTCCGTGACGAAGGTCGTGACGTACTGCTGTTCGTTGACAACATCTACCGGTACCCCCTGGCGGGTACCGAGGTATCGGCACTGTTGGGTCGTATGCCTTCTGCGGTGGGTTACCAGCCGACTCTTGCGGAAGAGATGGGTGCTTTACAGGAACGTATTACCTCAACTAGAACGGGTTCGATTACTTCGATTCAGGCTGTATATGTACCT
>JAKSCN010000093.1 GCA_022360595.1 Chromatiales bacterium | reverse complement strand
TGCGTGCGGCTGCCGCCATTAGGCTGTCCGACAATTACTTTGGCATTCTTTCCGACCATGGTGCTGATATCTGCGGAGATTCCCTGGCGCTGTTGATTGGTTGACTCTCCTTGCCGGACCGAGATCATCAGGCGTCGTGCCGGGGTATCGATCTTGGCCAGAATCTCTTTGATCTCTTCCAGATTGTCTGGTGATGTGCGGATGATTAACTGATTCTGCATACCGCTGACTGAACCGTCGGGAGAGATAAAGGGTTTGATGATCGGTAGTACTTCGCTAACGGGGCGGGATGTAAGGGTGATGATCTCCAGCGGATAGCTAGCCCAGGCGGAGGTGGAAATCAGTGCACCGATCAATAGTAGAGAGGCTGTTAGTTTCGACATCATGCTTATCTTCGTCAGATTATAGATAGAGGCGGCGCAGAGCGCTGTCTGCTTCGCTGCACTCCCAGATCTCGTTAAATAGTGTTTGCTGTTTGGTTGCTTGTAGTTTGCCGTTGAAACAGATCTCCCCCTCACTCTGATTATAGGCTTTCTGGTGAATGTAGCCGGTCGCGTCCACCACTAAAAAGTTCTCCAGGTAGTTAAGGTAGTCGGCGTGTGGTCGTCTGATCTCTATTTTGCTGGTGAGACGCCGGGCCAGCTCCAGTAAGCGATGTCCCTGTTTCTGTACGCGTTCATTGTTCTGCAACAGGATACGGATCTCCGTCAGCGGGCTGCGAATGGCCAACTGTTTTACCGCTTCAAGAAAGGGCGGTTGATCATAAACCGCGGGCGCCAGGTCGTAGCTGAGGAGGGAGAGGGTGCGCCGCGCCTGTTCAGCCAGGAACTGTGCGGCAAGACGCTGTTGATCTCGGTGTTGCCAGTGGATCAGCTCACGATCTTCGCCCAGTTTTAATGGGCTCAGTTGCGCCGCTATCTGCTCTGACGTTATCTCAGTCATGATCTTTGCGCAGTTCCATTCGGATGTGGGGAATGTCCGCTTCCATAAACTGCTCGCCCACGGGGGTGAATCCGTGTTGGTTATAGAAAGCTTTGGCGTGAATCTGAGCGTTGAGAAAAATCGTCGGGTAGTTGCCTAGCCGTGCCGTTTGAAGCAGAGCGTTTAGTAGGGCAGAGCCGACACCATAACTGCGCCAGCGTGGCAGTACCGCCATCCGGCCGATCTGACCACTGGTGAGCAGCCGGCCGGTACCGATAGCATTCCCCTCGGTATCTTCTGCAATCACATGTAGTGAGGATTCATCTTCACCATCCCACTCCAACGCTTTGGGTACAGCCTGCTCTTGAATAAAGACTTGATCCCGGATGTGGCGCAACGCCTCCCCCTCCTGTTGCCAGTCTGCGAGTCTGACTGTAAAGCTGGGATTAGTCATGGCTTGGTTCCAGGTGTCCCTCATTAAATAGTTGAGTTAACAATGCTAAAGCTTCGGGGGTTTCACTCCATGTGAGTAGTTCGACAGATTCGAGCGAACGCTGTTCACTGAGTAACTGCAATAGTGGCAGTAGATCAGGCGTTACCGGGAACTCTTCGCCGTTGATATAGAGATAGCCGCACTGTTCGCCCCGGCTGAATGCGATACGTGACCAGCCGTTTCGGCTTAGTTGTGCTGTATCCTGTAACAGCGCCAGAAATGCTGTTGTACTCAGCGGCTCATCCAGGGGATAGACTTGAAGATGGGCTTTGGGTTCTGTGATGAAACGCCCAAACCAGCGGGCTTGTTTGTCCGGGTTACTCTCCAGAAGCTTGTGGAGTAGGGTGCCCACTCGGTTAAGGGCCTCTGGAATGATCTCCCCAGGCGCCGCCTGGGGTTTTATTGCGCCGTCACGGTAACGCCCTTCGGGGATTTGTGATTGCAGCAACTCATCGCACCAGGCTGCTGCCATCTCCTGAAACGTTGGGGTCCGAAACCCCACTGAACAGGTCATGCAGCCATCGCCTTGGGCAACGCCCCAGTGGGCTACATTGGGGGGGAGATAGAGAATGTCGCCAGGCTCCAACACCCAGTCATACTCAGCCTTAAACTCAGGTAGGATGCGTAGATCAAGGCCAGGAATATACTCCTCTTCGGAAACCGGCTGGGTATGGATCATCCAACGGCGCTTGCCGGCGGTCTGAAAGAGGAAAACATCGTAATCATCGATGTGGGGCCCTAGTGATCCATGATCAGCCGCATAGCTGATCATGATGTCATCCAGACGCCAACTGGGTAGGAAGTAAAAATAGTCGAGTAGTTTGGCCACTTCGGGCAGGTGTTTGTCCACATCTTGTACCAACAGTGTCCAGTGGCTGGCGGGTAGGTTGTTGTAGTCCGTTTCATTGAATGGACCGACCCTGGCCTCCCAAGGCCGTGTGCCATCTTTCTCCAATACGATGCGTGACTCAATCTCCTCTTCACAACTCAGGCCGGCCAGCTCTTCTGGTGAAAGGGGACAGCGAAATCCGGGGATCGCCTGACGCATTAGCAGTGGCTTTCTCTGCCAGTACTCAGTGAGAAATTGTTCGGTATCTATACCGTTTGGTAACTGCAGATGGGGCATGGTGACTATTCGTTAGTGATCAATTGAGGATGAACTAAGCGCAATTGTACTTGCCCTTCCATGGCAAAATAAAATGCTAAAAGCAAAATGTGTTATGTGATACCGAAGAAGGTCGCTATAATCGGTCTCCACAGGGATATACAAGGATGTGGGGACATTAACAAATATTCACAATAATCTACGTATTTCCATGTATCATACGCAACTACTCGGCTCTCATGGGCACGGTAGTATTTTTCATGGGTGTTTTTTCATACAAAAAATCAACTCTATCTTTCTTTGATTAGTCTTCACCTAAGGACAAGAGGAAATTATGGCTCAATTTAAACAGAAAAAAGTAATCTCCATGCTTGTTGCTGCCGGAGCAGTAGCTGGTATTGCCCTGGCTGGAAATGCCCTGGCCGGCGGTCATGGTGGCCATATGGAAAACCGCTATGCGGTTGATTCATCCAAGTCAGTGGTTAAAAACATTGCCGGTGAGTGCTGGCAGACAGTCGGCGGTTTGCAGAGCCGTGTAGCCGAATGTGGCGATGTGATGGATTCCGATGGTGATGGCGTTCTGGACAATAGAGACCGATGCCCCGACACTCCTAAAGGTGTAGAAGTTGATGCTGATGGCTGCCCCCTCGATTCTGACGGTGATGGCGTACCCGATTACAAAGACAAGTGCCCCGGCACCCCACAAGGTGCGCCTGTTGATGCCAATGGTTGTGCATTGGATTCCGATGGCGACGGTGTACCCGATTACAAAGACAAATGCCCAGGTACTACAAAGGGTGCAAAAGTTGATATGAACGGTTGCCAGATCATCGGTAACGTTACCATCAACCTGGTGAACGATGAGTTCGATTTCGACAGCGCTGAACTGAAGCCTGCTATGCGTGCTGCTCTGGATACAGTAGCGGCCAAGATCCAGGCTAGCTCTGGTGATGAACGTTTGGTCATTGTCGGCCACACCGACAGTGTAGGTAGAGATGCTTACAATCAGGAACTCTCTGAGCGTCGCGCCAGTGCCGTTTCCAGCTACTTGGCGACCAAAGGCATCAACCCAGCGAAGATGACCACTAAAGGTATGGGCGAGTCCAGCCCGGTTGCCGATAACGGTTCAGAAGACGGCCGTGCTAAGAATCGTCGCGTTGAAATTATGACTCAGTAATCGAACGCTGTGATTCGATAACTTACTAAAGGCCCCTCCAGCAGGGGCCTTTTTTTGTCCTATGGGTCTCGTCTATTTTTAAATTCCTCAAACAACTGTTGGTTGTTACCGACACTATTTTGAACTCGATCTCATAATTCCAAGGGTGTAGGAATAAACCTCCTGCATGCTGGCAAACCAGAGAAAACCCTCGACATCTCCCATTTTTGATGAAATGCCATGGTGCATATTTTTTAATATGTCTTAAATGTCGTATTTGTCTTATTTGACTTTTATGGGATATCTACTACGCTGAAGTAGTAAGACAAGTGTGCCCCGAGTTGTGAGGTTTCTCTATGCACATATTAACGACAGGTGATGTGGCTAAGTATTGTGGTGTCAATTTTCGTACTGTCATCCGCTGGATAGAGAAGGGTCACCTGAAATCATACAAGTTACCTGGCAGGGGGAATAACCGCATACAAGTACATGACTTTATAAGCTTTCTTGAAAAAAATGGGATGCCAATTCCTGAAGAGTTCAGGTTTTACACACGGCGCGTCCTGATTGTGGATGATGAGAAAGCGATGGCGAATGCAATTCGTAGAACCCTCCGTTCAGCCGGTTTGGAGACGCAAATTGCGCTTGATGGTTTTCAAGCGGGCACCAAGCTGATGAGTTTTATGCCGGCTGTCATGACGCTTGATTTGCAAATGCCGGGGCTGGATGGATTTGAGCTGCTGGAGTTTGTTCGGTCAGAGGCCGCTATCTCCAAAGTAAAGGTGCTGGTTATTTCGGCACTGCCGGAAAGTGACCTCCAGCGAGCCCTTGAGGTGGGCGCCAACGATGTGTTGGAGAAACCGTTTAGTAATGAGACGTTGGTTGAAAAAGTAGCTGTTCTGCTCGGTGAGCAAGTGGGTGTGATTCGGGAAGTGAATGATCCCGGTTGATTGCCGTATTCAATATTAGTGTTATCAGATCCTAATAAACAAAGTAGTGGATTGAACCTCTGGTGTTCCAACCCAGTGACAGGTTGATGAGGTTGTATGTGTTAACGGGCCTAGTGCGCCATGCGGTAAATAAGAACTGATTGATCCTTCTTATTGACCTTGGGGCCTGCTAGAGCGACTTTTCTATGGAGAGATGTGCATGAGAACCTATAACCGGACCCGCACCAATTACCTGCTCGGTAAGCTAAAGTTTGCCTCTTTTTTTCTGCTGATCGTTAGCTGGGTAACGCCTGGCATCGCTGCCGATACGATTCATTTATATATCGATGCGGATAGAACCGGGGCCCGGGCCTCGGGTATCGCAATAGAACAGGGGATTAGGACAGCCCTGAGTGAAGTCGATAATAAGATAGGGAATAGAAAAGTTGAGCTGGTAATTCGTGACCATCGTGGCAGCTCGCCGCGCAGTAAGCGGCATTTGGATCAATATCTAGCTGATCCTCGTGCCCTGGTGCTCTTTTCAGGTCTCCATTCGCCACCACTACTGGCGCATAAGAATTTTATCAACAGCAATCAGATTTTAGTTCTTGATCCCTGGGCGGCGGCAGGGCCTATTACTCGAAGTGCAACGGATGAAAACTGGATATTCCGTCTGTCGATCGATGATAGCAAGGCGGGGTATGTTATTGCGAAGCATGCTGTTAAGAGTGATGGCTTCACCAAACCCTATCTACTGTTGGAAGGTACAGGTTGGGGCAAATCGAATAAACGCACCATGGGTAAAGCCCTTGAGGATATGGGACTGGAGCCGGTTGGCATAGAGTGGTTTAACTGGAATTTAGGCGATAATGCAGCCCGCATCATGCTACGGAAAATTGCGCAGAGTGGGGCAGACAGCATCTTTTTGGTGGCCAACGCTGCTGAAGGAAAAACCTTCGCCAAGGCTATGGTATCTCTCCCACAAGAGTTGCGTTTGCCGATTCGCAGTCATTGGGGCATTACCGGTGGGGATTTCCCGGAAGTTATCAATGCCGACTTGCGTTCACGGATTGATTTGGCTTTTATCCAGACCAGCTTCTCGTTTATCAATCACAGCCAACAGCCTATGGCGCGCCAAGTGTTGAATCAGGCCAAAAAGCTGTTTCCTGAGCAAATTAAAGGGGCTGAGGATATTCGTGCGCCCAGCGGATTTATCCACGCTTATGATCTGACCAAAATCCTGATTGCCGCGGTTGATCAGGTTGGGCTGAGTGGCGACATCCATAAGGATAGAGACCGGATACGTCTTGCGTTAGAGAGCCTCCATCTTCCTGTTCAGGGTCTCATCAAGACCTATCAGCAACCGTTCTCTCCATATTCAAAAGCGTCTCCCGATGCTCATGAAGCACTTGGGCAAGACGACTTCGCCATGGCCGAATATGGCCAGAATAATGAGATTAAGTTACTGCAGTAATTTAGGGCCTGTTAATAGTGAGTTGATGGACCAATGAGCATAGAGCAGATTGCAGAAAATCGTTATTTGCATGCCACGGTGGGGAGGTGGAGATCGATCTCACGCCTCCTGTCTCAGTTTGTAGTAATCAGCATCCTGATTTTGGGGGTATTGATTGCGGCACTGCTGGCGTTTCGCATTGCCCAGGCAGTGGATGAAATTCAGCAGACCCATGTCCGCAACCAAATCAATGTTATCGCGCATGACATGACCGAGTTTTTGAGCAGCCGAAATCAGATTCTCGCTGATCATGCGCGTTTCCCGGTGATGGTTCAGGGTGTCATGCAGCCCGATTTCAATAAAGGCATTGTTCGGGACTTCATGGGTAATCTCACCTTCTTGGGTAAACAGTATCAGGAGGTACTGCTGGATTTTAGCGGACAGACGCTCCAGCAGTTGTTGCCGCAACCCACCTTCAATTATGCCGGTGAGCAGTGGTTTACCGATCTGATTGATGGCAAGCAGATATCGTATCAGGGTATTAGCCGAGGCAGTGGGGGGCTCTACTACTGGCGTTTGGCTCAGCCGGTGCTCTACAACAATCTGCCGGAAGGTGTATTGTTGGTGGAGATCCCCATCACAGAGCTGACCGACAAGATAGCGGAAGAGTTGGGCGAGGTTGGTCTGGATATTGTCTGGCAGGGGAACTCGATTAAACAGATTGGTGCTGTGGTTAACGGTTCACCCATTGTGTTGACCGAGCCCGTCTCTGGCGTTCAGCTCAACTTCTCCATCGATGACAGCATTGCCAGTGCAGCGACCACACGTCTGTTGACGGAGATGTCGCTGCTTATTCTGGTAATGAGTGTTCTGGTCGGGTGGCTTTCAATCAGATTGGGCAGGGTATGGTTTATCCAACCGATTAAGAATCTGCAGATGTTCGCAGAGTCGGTGGCGTCGGGTTCTGATTACCAATTGGCGCCTAACAAATATCGTGTTCAGGAATTTGGTCAGTTGGCTAATGACTTCATGCGTATGTCAGAGCGCATAACCCGGCGAGAAAATGCGCTACTGAAAAAGCGGGATGAGCTGGCCAGGTTGAATGAGGATCTGACGAATAGCCAGGCTCAGCTCGTGCAATCCGAGAAGATGGCGTCGTTAGGCACCTTGGCCGCCGGGGTAGCCCATGAAATTAATAACCCTGTGGGCTATATCAAGAACAATATCACTACATTGAATGAATATTTGGATGTGCTGTTACCGCTGGTTAGCGACTACTACAAATATGCCATGGGACAGCAGTTTGAGAACCCCGGGTTGTTGCAGCGGATCAAGACACAGTTGGGCGATGAAGATCTGGACTATCTGCTGGAAGATATTGGTCCTCTGCTGGAAGACACGGCAGAGGGAACAGATCGTGTTAAAAGCATAGTTGCCGGACTAAAGAGTTTTGCTCGTGTTGATGAGTCTGAACAGAAGCAGTTTGATTTGAACGAGTGTGTGGAATCAACGCTAAAAGTGGTCTGGAACGAACTTAAATATAAGTGTGAGGTTAACCAGCAACTGAGTAATGTGCCGCCAATCACTGGCAACCCGGGACAGATCAATCAGGTGATCATGAACCTATTGATTAATGCGGCTCATGCCATTCCGGAAAGAGGGGCGATTACTATAGAGACCACTCATGAAAACGGTGAAGTGGTGCTCCGGGTAACGGATACAGGCGTCGGTATTTCAGAAGAGAATATTGGCATGCTCTTTACACCTTTCTTTACTACAAAACCGGTAGGTTCCGGCACGGGCCTGGGCCTGTCGATCAGCCATGGTATCGTGGAGCAGCATGGTGGTCTGATTGAAGTGGAGAGTGAAGTTGGCAAAGGGACGACATTTACAGTGAAGTTGCCGGCTGTTGAACAGGAAGTAGTGGCTGTCTAGCGGGCTGATTTATCACACATTTGAGGGATATCGAAATGAGTGAAGTGTTAGAGAAAAAAACAGTGGAAGAGAGTAGTGTGGAAAAAAGTGCTATTCGGCTTTTATTGGTGGACGACGAGCCTGCTGTATTACGCTCTCTACGCCGCCTATTTCGGTCAGATGAGTACAGTGTTCAGATTGCTGACAGTGGTGCTGCGGCACTGGAGCTGTTGGAGCAGACCCAGGTTGATGTCGTGGTGTCAGATATGCGAATGCCCAATATGACAGGGGCTGAGCTATTAACGCAGATAGCCAATCGATGGCCCGAGACGGCGCGTATTGTACTTACCGGTTATGCTGACCTGGGAGATGCGATCGAGGCAATCAATAAAGGTAACATCTACCGCTATATCAGTAAGCCCTGGGATGAAGATGACCTCCGTCGCACGGTGCAACAGGCGGCTGAACAGATACGTCTGACCTTTGAGAACAAGCGTCTTTTACAACTGAGTGATCGGCAAAACATGCAGCTCAAAGTATTAAATACTGAGCTGGAGAAACGGGTCGAAGAGCGCACGGAAGAGTTGCGCATGACTGCTGAAAAACTTGATATCGCTTATTCCGATCTGGAAGCCAGCTATACCAAAACTGTTGAGATTTTCGCCCGCTTTATTGAACAAAGAACCTCAATACTCAGTGGGCATGGCAACCGGGTCGCGAAATTGGCCAAGGCATTGGCCAAGCGCCTTCACCTTGATGAGAGGGAGATACAAGATATCTATACAGCCGGCTTACTGCATGACCTCGGCAAGCTGGTGTTACCGGACAGTGTGGTTGAAAGACCGCTCAGTGAACTAACTGAAGAAGAGAGCAGGGTGATGAAAAAACACCCACTGCTTGGTGAAGCGGCGTTGACCGAAATACCCTCCTTGGTTCCCTGTGCACGGTTGATTCGCGGACACCATGAACGTTATGACGGCAAGGGTTATCCCGATGGGCTGTTTGGTGACCATATTCCATTAGGCGCCCGTGTGCTTGCCGTCGTTGAAGATTACGACGAGCTCTGCATGGGAGTGGTTGTTGAGCACGCCCATACACCCTCAGAAGCACTGCAATATCTGCGTGCTCATGTTGAAACCCGCTATGATCCCGATGTTGTCAAAGCGTTTATCGTTATGATGGAAGAGGATGTTACGCTGTCAGTGCCGCCTAGCGAGCTTTGTATTGGTACCGATGACCTCAAGCCGGGCATGATCCTTACCCGGGATTTGATGAGCGTTGATGGTATGTTGCTACTGACAGCAGGTCATGCGTTGGCGGAATCGACAATCAAAAAAATTCGCAGGCTTGAAAATGATGACTCAACATCCTATACCTACTACGTCAGTACGGCTGGCTGAGCAGGGTTTGCGGATACTGCAGATTGATAACGAACAAGCTGTGCTGTATGTTCCACGAAGCGTGTTTCGGGGTGAGGCAGTGGATAGTGGGACTGGCAACTAAGTCGTCTTAGCTGCCAGGCCCTAGTGAGATGTTAAATCTTCTTTGCTTGCTCCACGGCGTTGCCGATGTAGTTGGCTGGAGTCATCTGTTTCAGACTCTGTTTGGCCGTGTCGGGTATCTCCAGGCCGTCGACAAAATCGCTCAACTGCTGGGCGGTAATGCGTTGGCCGCGGGTGAGTTCTTTCAGCTTTTCATACGGTTTTTCGATACCGTAACGGCGCATAACGGTCTGAATCGGCTCGGCCAATACTTCCCAGTTGTCATCGAGATCGGCAAGCAGGCGAGCTTCGTCTGCCTCCAACTTGCCGATGCCGCGCAGGGCGGATTGCAAAGCTATGGTGGTGTAAGCAAAACCAACCCCCATGTTGCGCAGTACCGTGGAGTCGGTCAGATCGCGCTGCCAGCGTGAGATGGGCAGTTTCATTGCCAGATGATCAAATAGGGCGTTGGCGATACCCAGGTTGCCTTCGGCATTCTCGAAATCGATGGGATTGACTTTATGCGGCATGGTGGACGAGCCTACCTCACCGGCAATGGTCTTCTGTTTGAAGTAGCCAAGGGAGATGTAGCCCCAAACATCGCGACAGAAGTCGACGACAATCGTGTTGAAGCGGGCAACGGCATCGAAAATTTCGGCCATATAGTCATGGGGCTCGATCTGGATGGTGTAGGGATTCCAGGTCAGACCGAGTGATGTGACAAATTTTTCGGCGAAAGCCGGCCAGTCGAGTTCAGGGTAAGCTGAGAGATGGGCGTTGTAGTTACCGACCGCGCCGTTGATTTTGCCCAGTAGTTCAACCCTGGCCACTTGGTCGCGCTGTCGTTGTAGGCGGTACACCACGTTGGCCATCTCCTTACCCAAAGTCGAAGGTGAGGCGGGCTGGCCGTGGGTGCGGCTCAGCATCGGTTTGTCGGCATGCTGGTGGGCCAAGTCACGAATGGCGGTGATCAATGTGTCCATCTGGGCCAGCAGCACATCGTCACGTCCGGCACGCATCATTAAACCGTGCGAGAGGTTGTTGATATCTTCCGACGTGCAGGCGAAGTGGATGAACTCGCTGATATTTTCCAGCTCTGTATTGCCTTCGATTTTCTCTTTCAGAAAGTACTCAACCGCTTTCACGTCGTGGTTGGTGGTGCGCTCAATGGCCTTCACCCGTTGTGCGTCATCCGCGCTGAAGTTATCGACGATCTGGTTGAGTAGGTCGTTGGCGTCGCTGTTGAGCGCCGGCACTTCAGCGATCTCCGGTTGGGCGGCCAGCGCCTGCAACCAACGGACTTCGACCAGGACCCGGTGCCGGATGAGGCCATATTCACTAAAAATGGGCTGTAAATCTTCAGTTTTGCTACCGTAGCGCCCATCTACAGGTGAAATCGCGGTGAGAGTCGAAAGTTCCATAGTGATCCTGTGATTATCAATCAAACGAAACGGCGAATTATACCATTCTCAAGCGGGATGATAAGATGGCACCCCGACGGAATAGACTAGTCTTACACTATAGAGATTAAGTTTCAGTGTCTCTTTTAAATTAGTACGACAATCCAAATATTTTTGGTGTTTTTGTGCTTAAATAGCGTTGCGCTGCGGAATTTTATCTTAAATTAGGTTATAACTAGGTATCTGTTCGCAGAAATAATAGATATTCAGAGGCCAGAATAGTGGCGCTGCTGAGTGAGTGAAGACCATGAAACTAGGAGGATTACTCCGTGCTTGAATCCTATCGCAAACACGTTGAGGAACGTGCCGCAGAAGGTGTACCACCGCTGCCATTGAATCCGGAGCAGGTGGCTGATCTGGTGAGTCTGTTGAAGGAACCACCAGCAGGTGAGGAGGAGATGCTCCTGGATCTGATCACCAACCGGGTACCGGCCGGTGTCGATCAGGCCGCCTATGTGAAGGCGGCGTTTCTGGCTGATGTGGCCAAAGGTAATGCCAGTTCGCCACTGATCGATTCGGTCAAAGCGGTAGAGCTGCTCGGCACCATGCTGGGTGGCTACAACATTGCACCACTGATTGAGGCGCTGGACGACGACGCGCTGGCGCCCACCGCCGTCAACGCGCTTTCACACACCTTATTAATGTTTGATGCTTTCCACGATGTGAAAGAGAAGGCCGATGCGGGGAATACACACGCCCAGTCGATTCTGCAGTCCTGGGCCGATGCCGAATGGTTTACCCAGCGTGATTCGCTACCGGAGAAGATCACTGTTACTGTTTTCAAGGTGACTGGTGAGACCAATACCGATGATCTGTCGCCCGCGCAAGATGCTTGGTCACGACCCGATATTCCCTTGCATGCCAACGCCATGTTGAAAATGGCTCGCGATGGAATTGAGCCGGATAACCCAGGCGCCACCGGGCCGATCAAACAGATCAACGCCTTGAAAGAGAAAAATTTTCCCTTGGCTTATGTTGGTGATGTGGTCGGTACAGGCTCATCACGCAAGTCGGCCACCAACTCTGTGCTGTGGCATATGGGTGAAGATATCCCCTTTATACCCAATAAGCGGGCAGGGGGCGTTTGCCTGGGCGGTAAGATTGCACCGATCTTTTTCAATACCATGGAAGATGCCGGTGCGCTGCCGATTGAGTGCGATGTCAGTGGCATGGACATGGGTGATGTGATCGATATCCACCCCCATGAAGGTGTGATCAAAAATCATGATACTGGTGAAGAGATTTGCCGCTTCGAGCTGAAAACCGAAGTGCTGGTCGATGAAGTACAGGCGGGTGGCCGTATTCCTCTGATTATTGGTCGCGGTTTGACTGATCGTGCGCGTGAAGCGCTGGGACTGGGGCACTCTGATGTGTTCAAACGTCCGGCTCCCACCGAAGATACCGGTAAGGGTTTCACCCTGGCTCAGAAAATGGTGGGCCGCGCTTGCGGTGTTGAAGGTGTTCGTCCAGGCACCTACTGCGAACCCCGTATGACAACCGTTGGTTCACAGGACACCACCGGTCCGATGACCCGTGACGAGCTGAAAGATCTGGCCTGTCTCGGTTTCTCTGCCGATCTGGTGATGCAGTCTTTCTGTCATACCGCCGCTTATCCAAAACCGGTCGATATCGAAACCCACCACACACTGCCCGATTTTATCTCCTCACGAGCGGGTGTTGCGCTGCGTCCTGGTGACGGGGTTATCCACTCCTGGCTGAACCGTATGCTGACTCCCGATACTGTGGGTACCGGTGGTGATTCACATACACGCTTTCCGCTGGGGATCTCTTTCCCGGCTGGTTCGGGGCTGGTTGCCTTTGCTGCGGCTACCGGCGTGATGCCGCTGGATATGCCGGAGTCGGTGCTGGTGCGTTTCAGTGGTGAACTGCAACCGGGTGTTACGTTGCGCGATCTTGTCAACGCCATCCCGTACTATGCCATCAAGCAGGGGCTGCTGACTGTCGCCAAGGCCGGTAAGAAGAATATCTTCTCAGGCCGTATCCTGGAAATTGAAGGGCTGCCCCAGTTGAAGGTTGAGCAAGCGTTTGAGCTGTCTGACGCTTCCGCCGAGCGTTCTGCCGCCGCCTGTACGGTGAAGCTGGACAAAGAACCGATCATTGAATACCTCAATTCCAATATCACGTTGTTGAAGTGGATGATCGCCAACGGCTATCAGGATGAGCGTACACTCTCACGCCGAATCGAGGCGATGGAAAAGTGGCTGGAAAATCCCGAGCTGATGGAAGCGGATGGCGATGCCGAGTACGCCGCCGTTATCGAAATCGATCTGAACGAGGTGAATGAGCCGATTCTGGCCTGTCCGAATGATCCGGATGATGTGAAAACGCTATCCGAAGTGGCGGGTACTCAGATTGAAGAGGTGTTCATCGGTTCTTGTATGACCAATATCGGCCACTTCCGCGCAGCCGGTAAACTGCTGGACGGTATTCACGATATCCCGACACGGCTCTGGATGGCGCCACCCACCAAAATGGATGAGCATATCCTGACCGAAGAGGGATACTACAGTATCTTCGGTAAGGCCGGTGCGCGTATGGAGATGCCGGGTTGTTCACTGTGTATGGGTAACCAGGCGCGGGTGAAGGATAATGCGACAGTGGTTTCGACCTCTACGCGCAACTTCCCGAATCGCTTGGGCAATGGCGCTAACGTCTATCTGGCTTCTGCCGAGATCGCTGCCGTTTCTGCGATTCTGGGTAAAATCCCAAGCTATGACGAGTATATGGAGTACGCGCGGAATATCGACAGTATGGCTGAGGATATCTACCGCTATATGAACTTTGATCAGATCGAGTCTTATCGAAAAGAGGCTGATAAGGTCATTCCGATAGTGGCTGCTTAATCTTTCCTGTACCTTAATATATAAAGACAAGCCGGAATCAGTTTCTGATTCCGGCTTTATATTCCTAATATGGTGCAATTGCCTTATATTGGGATGCCAATTCCCTAGCCTTTTCCAGTCCTCCTTTCACAAAACGGGACATTTTCACAATTCTTTAAAAATAGTATTAAAAATTATCTATAGAATGCCGCTACTCTCGGAACAGGTGGCATAGATATTCGATTTCACCTGCAGGGACAGAGAGAGAGAAAATTAGGGAATCGTGAACAAAACCGTTAGGTAATACTCTAACGGCTTGTCTGATAGTACATAGACAAACACGTAACAACAAAAAAAACGATTAATGCTTATATCACTAGAGAACCCATCTCGCGCGAGAAGCGTCGAGAGCGGCCAGTTTGAAATTGCATTTCATGTGGACGGGCTGACAGGCTTGAATCCTCGTTTTGACGATTGGGATTCAGAAGTCCAGGCCTATTTGACACATGAAATCGTCCGCTCACCAAAAAACCTACGCCTGCATGTTCAGCGCATCAACCTCTATCGCCGCGGTAAAAATACCTCTGGCGTATATGGCGCCTTATTGGACCTTTTTATTGTACTTGGCAATAGAGGTGATGACCTGAGAAAGCGCATGCTGAATGTTTCAAAGTCTATATTGGCGGAAGAACATATTGCGGTGCTCTCGAACAAGATAGCCGAGGGATTGGATTTCAAAACTGCTGTGCCAGCCTCACCCTATTCAATCCTGAGCAAAGGTGTTTCCGGTACAAGTGACTTGGTCGAGAAGATGTCGCTGAATAGTGGCGCTGAACGTGATCCGATAGAAGAGGCCCATGAGCATATAGAGTATGGGCAGTTAGAGGAAGCCAGTGAAGTTCTCGGTAGATCTGTTTTGCTAACCCCCTCACGCGAAGAGATACATAAAGAGCTTTTGGAGATCTACAGGCGCACAGAAGCAACAGAAGCGTATTGGAAAACTAAAGGAGCACTGGATGATATGGATAATCCTCAACGTGCTCTATGGGAAAGTTACCGCAGCTATTTTGAAGAGAGTGCGTAATCGATGGTGTCACACGAGAAAAGACGTCAAATTCGCGTGTCAACACAGGGAATAGCGCAGCGCACCGCAAACATGCTGAGTATGTTTTTTCAGTCTGCCTGTGAAAATGCGTTTGTCCTTGTCGATGATGGCACGGGGGAAGCGTGCATTATTGATCTTGATGGCTATCGAGGTAGAACATTGTGGAAAGAGTTTCGGGAGTCCAATCCCGGAGTGCCCCTGATTCTTCTCTCTCTGCATGCTGAAGATGTCTCTGACGAGATTATTTTGAGAAAGCCGATTAAGTCGAATCTATTAGCCGATGCACTAAAAGAGGTGAAGGCTAAATTACGCGGCAATCCGCCAGCAATAACAGAAGAGCGGAAAACTGAGCAGAAGGAGTCAGTCGCAGAGGTGGTGGATCTGCCAGTCAAGACCAAGCCTTCAAAACCAAAAGTTTTACCGGTGCCTGTTCTGGATGAGAGCCAGGGGGGGAGTAAGCGCCATCAGGCGGCAATGCACCTTGATGCTCTTGAGGTAAAGTCGTATATCGGCTCTTTTCCCGACATTGATCCGCAGAATGTCCAGGAACTGGTAAAGGTGCAGTATGAACCACAGAACTTTCTTCAACATACTATTTATCGCGCATCAGTGGTTGCTGCCACCAAGCACTATGATGTTACGCTGAAAGGGGGGAAGAACTCATTAACGATACTCAGAGGGGGAGATAGCATCAGGCTGGATATCAAAGAGTCACGTTTGCGAACTCTTTCATCCGTGCCGCTTACAGAAGCCAGTGTAACGACGTCAGTCAATCATAACGCCAATGAAGAGGGGGAGCGGGAAGGTGATATTGTCTCTACGGAGGCGTTGCTGTGGAAGACCGCTATCTGGGCATCCAGAGGACGGGTGCCGAAGAATACACCATTGGATATGCCTGTCATTATGCACCGCTGGCCAAATATGACGCGGGCTTCAATTATTCCCCACTCATTCAGAATTGCGGCGCTATGGGCTACAGAGCCCAGCTCGCTACTGGAAACAGCCAAGGTGCTGGACATACCCCAACGTTATGTTTTTGCCTTTTACAGTGCAATGAGTGCAATTGGGTTGGTAACGGTGCAAGAGGTAGCTCGACACATCGAGACGCCATTATCCTCAGTTGTCAAAAAGAATAAAAAGCGAGCGCTTTTTGGTCGCATACTCAAGCGTTTGCTCAAGTAAGAAGAGTATATGGAACAGATTAATAACCATAAGATTATTTTTACCGGACCGGTGGGTGCGGGCAAAACAACAGCAATTTCATCGATCAGTGACATGCCTATCGTCTCAACAGATGAGGCAGCCACCGACATGACTAAATCTCGTAAGCCAAAGACAACTGTTGCCATGGATTACGGGATAATGAAGTTGGATGATCGAGAACGTATTCACTTATATGGCACACCCGGACAGGAACGCTTTGATTTTATGTGGGATATCCTATCGGAAGGGGGGATCGGGTTGGTGTTGCTCGTGAATAATTCTCGCCCTGATCCCTACAAGGATATGCACTTCTTTTTAGAGGCGTTTGGCAAATTTATTGATAAGACGCAGGTGGTCATAGGTGTGACCCGTGTGGATGAGTCTCCGGCGCCTACAGTGGCTGACTACCATCAACAGTTACCCGATCACCTGAAGAAGATACCCATATTTGAGGTTGATGCCAGAAAACGAAGAGACATTTCACTGCTTGTTCAGGCGTTACTTTACTCTCTGGACCCTGGCATGGTGATCCAAAATGACTGAGTACCGCATCAGTGAAGGTCTCTATCTGTTACCCACGCCAGCAGGGGCCTATTATGCGGTTTCTGGTATTGATAAGAATCCCAGTCGAGAGTTGTTAAAGGCCATTCTCTCCTACACCGAATCACCGCTGCTGTCTGTAGATAGTATTAAGGAGTGGATCAAAAGTGGAGATGACAGTGAGGCGTATGAGCTGCTCTATCATGCCCAATCACTAGGATGGCTGGAGGGATTCGAGGAGCCGAAAATACCGCCTACTGACGCCTTGGAAAATATCCTGCCCGTACTGTTGCCCGATCTCTCTTCGAATGGAAAAGCGTTATTGGCCGATGGACAAGGGTTTTATGTGGCATCCGCAGGCTTTCCACATGAAGCAGCCGAGGAACTATCGGCTTTGAGTGCGGATGTAGCCAATCTGCATGAGCGCCACGGTGGTTTATTGAACAATAATCTTGGGCTCAACTCGGGGGCGTGGGCGCTGGTTGATACAGCGGGTAACAGTCAGATCGGTTTTTGGCCCCTATTTATTGGAGCACAACGTTTTGTCCTGGTGATCAGCGGTACGCCCAGATTGAATCAACCGGCGTTGACCTCTCTCATCTGGACACTCAGTATTCGCTACGGCAGTACTGGTAGTGAATAACTATTATTGATTAGTTGATGGGTCGGCTGATCTATCATTTTTAGTCGTTATTGCGAGGTAAATTTATTATGCGTGCAGATATGCTCTCTTCTATTCTCAATGAGCTAAACGGAACTTCAGCAGATATTGAAGCGTCTGGAATTATTTCTACGGATGGTTTGATGATGGCGGCCCAATTGCCGGCAGGACTTGATGAAGACCGTGTTGGTGCAATGAGTGCAGCGATGCTCGCATTGGGTGACAGAACGGCAAATGAGCTGGCCCGGGGTACTTTGGAGCAGGTGCTGATTAAGGGGGAGAACGGCTACGTACTGATGACCGGTGCGGGGGAAGAGGCGGTAGTCACTGTCATCGCCAAGCCTAAGGCAAAGCTGGGGCTTATTTTTCTTGATGTAAAACGTGCTGCTGAGAGTGTCGCTAAAATGATCTGAGTTCGGTCGTATCGGCAAGACGGGTTTCTACCAGATAACTACCAGTTGTATACCGGAAAAAATAAACTTCGGAGAGTCTTATGGATGATATGAATCGTGATGATATTGTTGGTGAGTGCCGTGAATATACATGTGAGTATCATGATGGTACACAGCGAAAGGTGTTCGTGACCGACCATGAAGTTCCTTATCCCGATGGTCGTCTGATTGTGTCGCGCACAAACCCGGAAGGTATTATTACTCACGTTAATCAGTCGTTTGTTGAGATGTCAGGTTATTGTGAGGAGGAGCTGTTGGGGCAGCCTCATCATATTTTAAGACACCCTGAGATGCCCACTAGCGCATTTGCTGATTTGTGGAGTACCGTGAAATCGGGTGAAAGCTGGCAGGGCTATGTCAAAAACTTGCGCAAGGACGGGGCACACTACTGGGTAAAGGCGACTGTTATACCCAATGTCCGCAATGGTGAGGTAGTAGGGTACACCTCGGTTCGGCGTAAGCCATCCCGGAAAAAGGTGCAGGAGAGTGAAGCTCTCTACACAACTATGAGCTGAATCCGGTCACTTTTATTTAGGAGAATCTCTAATGCCTTACCAATTCACTGTTAGCCCCGACTTTGGCCCAACACAACTCTCCGGTTGGCACATTTTCAATACCTATCTGCAGAAAAATTTAGGCGAGAATATACACCTGGAAATCTATGATAGCTTTCAAGCGCAGCGTGATGCCATTCAGCAGGATAATGTGGACCTGATTTATGCAAACCCTTACGAGGCATCGATGCTGGTCAGGGAGAAAGGCTTTTTACCGGTCGCCAGGCCGAAGGGCAAAAGTGACGAAATCGTTATTGCCGTAAATGCCGAGAGTTCGATAGAGGCTGTGGAAGATCTGGAAGAGGGCTGCAGGATCTCGTCCACGGTCGATCCGGATGTGTGGATGATCAGCATGATTCTATTGGAGTCCGCTGACCTTAACGTTTCCAACATATCAAGAACCAAAAGGGACTCTTACATACTGGTCGCCAAAGATCTGCTGCGTGGCGAAGCAGATGCCGGCTTTTTCCTGGCTGAAGCCTATGAAGGGTTGTCGAGCATGGTGAAAAAGCAGTTGCGGCCCTTGGTAAGCAGCCAAATCCAAGTGGTTCATCATGGCTTGATGGTCGGACCTGCTTTAGCTGACCGCAGGGACGAACTCAGCGAACTCATGATAGCAATGGAGTCTGAGCAGAAAGGAAAAGGGGTTCTGGAAGGACTTGAAATCTCAGGTTGGGATGAGTTCAAGCAGGAGGAGGCCGAGTTCATGATTGATCTGATGAGTACGCTGGAGACGTAAGGGCGTTAGTCAGTGGGTTGCCAGGAACTGCTCAACAGCTTCTGCTAAAGAAATATCACCATCCAGAACCGCTTGACGGTAGCGCCTATTCCAAAAGGGCATCAGCAAGGTTGCTTGCTCCCACTCGCGGTAGATGACCCGCGCCAAGGGGCCGGCGTGGTCCAGGAATCCGCTCTCAATACAGTCTTGGGTCATACGCTGACGGTCGTATGCCAGGCGAATAATCTCGGCTTGCCAGTCGCTTCGATTGAAAGTCAGCCGTGCATAAGAGGCACGGGGGTCGCCGTCAAAGGGGGAGCCGACCGAGCCGACATTGAGAATGCGCTTACCTTCAAACACCCGTTGTAGTGCCTTATGGGTGTGTGCGGTAATGAATAGATCGATATCATCCGGTAGCTTACCGTGTAATTTTTCGTCAGGAACGCTGGGGGAGATGCCATCGCGATTACCGGCCAGCGTACCGTGGGTGATATGCAGCCATTTGTTGTGGCTGGGATCACTTAAGGTGAGGTGGTCTGGCCAGCACTGCATGGTATAGACGCTATCGCCAAGCTGTTCCGTAGTCCAGTCAGCGAAGCGGCGAAGGGCTGCCTCTTGTGGATTCTGTGGGGAGTTTTTTGCGCAGTAGAGCACATACTCTTCGTGATTGCCTTTAATCGGTAACCAGCCGGAGGTGGCTGCCTTCTCGTTAAACAGCTTGAGGCACTCGAGGTTTTTAGGACCGCGATTGACCAGGTCGCCGTTCATGATGACAAGATCAGGCCGCCACTGCTCAATATCGGCTATCACTACTTCAAGGGCGGCGATATTGCCTTGTACATCAGAGAAGACGGCAACCTTCATGATGGCGCTCAGATCTGTTTTACAGGTGCGGGCTGTTCACGTTTTTTGGTTGCTTCGTTATAGAGCTCTTTGGATTTCTGCTTGGCGCCCTGATAGACCTCCTTTGATTTATCGACAACAGCGGACCCGACCTCCTTCGATTTGTCTACCCCTTGTCGGGTAATCTCTTTGGTTTTTTCCCAGATATTTTTTGAGGCTTCAACCACATCGTCAGCAACTTCTCCGCTTTTCTTTTTGGTGGTTGCGTAGGCCTCTTTGGAGGTTTCAACAACCGTGTTGCCAACCTCTTTGCTCTTATCGACTATCTGTTCAGACATGCTCGGTGCTGGTTGGGTGTTTGATGAGCCTATCTCCCTCTGCTCGACTGGTGCCGGTGTCTGGTTTTGCACTGACTCGGCAAAGCTGCTCTGAACAAACAGTAACATCAATAATAGTGTTGAAATAAAGGCTCTCATTTCGAT
>JAKSCN010000021.1 GCA_022360595.1 Chromatiales bacterium | reverse complement strand
TTGCTTACGGTTTCATCTATCCGATGTGGCCAATTGGCCAGGAAGCCACTAAAGGTTTCACGGGTTGGACCCAGATGGGTGAGTACCAAGCAGGTGTCGAGGAAGTAGAAGCTGTACGTGCGAAGTTTGAGAGCAAGATTAAGGATATGACAGCTGCTCAGATTCTTGCTGACGAAGGTTTGTCTGCATACACCATCGCTTCAGCCAAAGTACTGTTTGGTGACTACTGTGCGGCATGTCACGGTTCTGCTGGTCAGGGTGGTCCAGGCTATCCGGTACTGGTAGACGATGACTGGCTGTACGGTGGTGCGGTTGAAACCATTGAACAGACTGTCACCATGGGTCGTAAAGGTGTTATGACTGCTCACAGCAAGATCCTCTCTACTGAAGAGATCGATAAGCTTGCCCAGGCAATCATCGATGGTAACCCGACTGCAGAGCCTCTGTTTGCACAGAAAGGCTGTATTGCATGCCATAGCCCGGACGGTAAAGGCCTGCAGGCACTGGGTGCGGCTAATCTAACCGATACGATCTGGCGTTTCGATGAAGCCGATCAGTTGGCGAGTGTCAAATACACCATTGCACACGGCGTGAATGATGTAACCGACCCGCAGACTCGTGAAGCTGAAATGCCATCTTTTGCTGATCGTCTGTCAAAAGATGAGATCAAGAAACTGGCTGTATTCGTCTACAAGTTAGGCGGTGGTCAGTAATTAAGCTGGTCTAAACTCTGTGTGGGGGTTCTCCCTGCACAGAGTCTACAAACTAGGGGGTAGTTTGCTATGAATGCGGATGCAGTATTTTGGGGTTCAGTAATAACTGTTGTAATCTGTGTGGTAATTGTCGGCTATTTAGCTGTTAAAGTTGGCCAGTTGATGAAGCAGGATGCTGAGCGTCATAATAAATAAGGCGTTTTAGTTGACTAAAGAATAAAGGGGGATTTAATTCCCCCTTTTTCTTTGCCCCTATTTTTTGTAAGGGAACAGAAAAATCTTTGTCTTAAGGCGGAGAGATGTGTTACACAAAGCACCTGATATTTGTCAGGCGAGTATTGATAAATCGCAATGGTTTTAGTGGCGTATTTTTGTACACTAAAATCTGTTAACTGGCTGTTTCAAGAGAAAGTTTTCGATTGTATTGCAGTCCTATATTCTGCTCCCCCAATGACGCCTGATCTGGCAACCCAAAGTCTATTGAGGGGATGGATACTGATGAACCGATGGGAGAGATTCAGTTGAGCGACCAACAAAAAACCAAACGTGATGCCGCCATTGAAGAGTTGTATGCCGAGGCTGGTCATATCGAACTCAATGTCGGTGAGAAGACCATTCATGCCAAGCGGATGGGTGGTAAATGGCGTACCTTTAAGTGGTGGTCAAGTGCTTTCTGGATTTTCTTCGCTCTAGGTCCCTATCTGCGTTGGGGTGATCGTCAGGCCGTACTGTTTGATATCCCCAACCGTCAATTCCATATCTTTGGCATAACCATCCTGCCGCAAGATTTCTGGATGCTGTCCCTGTTGTTGCTCTTCTTTGCCATTCTGCTGGCTGTAGTGACCGCGTTGGTAGGGCGTGTTTGGTGCGGTTTCTTCTGTTTTCAAACGGTCTGGACCGATATCTATACTTGGGTGGAAGAGAAGCTTGAGGGTTCCCCACAAAAACGCCGCAAGCTGGAAGAGGCCCCTTGGACCTTCGCTAAAATTCGCGTCAAAGTGATCAAGCACGCTATCTGGCTGGTTGTTGCCGTGCTGACAGGTATTTCGTTTGTGGCGTGGTTTGTTGATGCCCAGGATCTCTGGAAGAGCCTGGTGACATTTACTGTGGGGCCGGTTGCTCTGGGTACTATTACGGCGTTTATTGCCGGTACCTATGTCTTGGCGGGCTTCCTGCGTGAGCAGACCTGCCTCTGGCTCTGCCCCTATGCTCGTATTCAAGGGGTGATGATCGACAAGACTACCGCGGTACCCACTTACGATTTCTATCGGGGTGAACCTCGCGGTCGTGTTAAAAAAGGCCAAAAGAATGATGATCTGGGTGATTGCGTTGACTGTAGTCAGTGCGTAGCTGTCTGCCCGACAGGTGTCGATATCCGCCATGGCCAGCAAGAAGGCTGTATTATGTGCGGCCTATGTATTGATGCCTGTGACGCGGTGATGGAGAAGCTGGACCGTCCGAAAGGGTTGATCCGCTACGAATCATTAGAGCAGCTTGAAGGCAATGAGACTCGCGCGATGCATAAACGCCCGCGTGTATGGGTATACGCAGCTATCCTGATGGCTGCACTGTCTGGTATCGGTTATGGTCTGAGTACTCTGGATGCCATTGAGCTGAAAGTGCTTCATGATCGTCTGCCGCTGTTTGTGCAGCAGAGTGACGGTTCGATACAGAACAAATACATGCTCAAAGTGTTGAATAAGATGACCGAAGATATGGATGTGAAGATCACAGCGTCTGGTCTTGATGGTCTGGTTCTTGTTGGGGTGGATGAAGCGGTATCGGCCTCCAAGGGTAAGGTGACGCCTCGGACGGTATTCATCAGGGTGCCGAGAGAGAACCTGAAGAGTGCCTCGGAACCTGTGGTGTTCCATGTTGAAGGCACTGATTCACAGGGGCAGGTTTTCCGTCATCAACGTGAGAGCGTCTTTTTCGGGCCAGACAAATAGTTTATAAAACTGCATAATCAGGAAGGGCGGGCCAGATGGCCCGCCCTTCCTTTTTTTGTTTTAATAGTGGATCGCTTAATCGGGTAGAGAGTAGATATGTCGGAGAAACAGAAGGCGCTACGCAGTCCCTGGGTTATTGCTTGGATTAGTATGTTCGTGATCTTTGTAATCGCGAATATTGTCATGATTTATCTGGCTGCTGATCGTCCCGGATTGGTTGTCGACGACTATTATGAGCGTGGCCAGGACTATGAGGAGAATATGCTTAAACGCATGGCCAAGGATCCAGGCTGGAAAATGAAGATCGATGCGCCTGAGTTTGTTG
>JAKSCN010000319.1 GCA_022360595.1 Chromatiales bacterium | reverse complement strand
TTTCACGCTTGGACATAATCGCCACGCCGTGATCCCCCATGCTGCCGGAGACCAAAATCTTGTCGCCCGGTTTGGCCAGATCACCGGAGATGTTGATACCTTCAGGCACCACGCCGACACCGGTTGTGGTGATAAAGATGCCGTCACCTTTACCCTTCTCGACCACCTTGGTATCACCGGTCACAACGGGTACTCCCGCACGATTGGCAGCGGTGGCCATGCTCTCGACAACGCGTTGCAGATCGGCCAGAGGAAAGCCCTCTTCAAGAATAAATCCCGCGGCCAGATAGAGGGGTTTGGCGCCCGACATAGCCACATCATTAACAGTGCCGTGTACCGAGAGCGAGCCGATATCGCCACCGGGAAAAAAGAGCGGTGATATTACATGGCCATCGGTGCTCATCACCATGCGGCCTGCATTGACGGGAAAGCAGGCCTGATCATTGGCCTGGCGCAACAGATCGTTATCCAGATGGCTGACGAACAGTTCATCAATGAGCTGAGCCATCGCCCGGCCACCGCTACCGTGGGACATATCCACGGTGCCAGATTTCACATCAAGTCTTATTGGAAATCTCTTTTTGTTCATGGCATTAACTGCATCTCTAAAATTGAAACCCTTATCTCTTTAATCAACTCGCCGCCTGCTCACGGAAACGGCCGTAGGTCCAGTAGGCTGCGCAGGCGCCCTCAGAGCTGACCATACAGGAGCCCATCGGGTTATCCGGGGTGCAGACGGTACCGAACAGCTTGCAGTCGATCGGGCGTTTCACACCGCGCAGAATGGCCGGACATTCACAGCCACGCACATCAGCGGCAGGTATCTCCTCCACAGGAAAACGGACTTCAGCATCATATTGCTGATAGGGCTTTTTCAGCTTCAGGGCGCTATAGGGCACCAAGCCCAAACCGCGCCATTCAAAGCTGCGGCGCAGCTCCATCATCTCCGCAACCAATCGTTTGGCCTTCAGATTGCCTTCAGGAGAGACCACACGGGTGTATTCATTCTCCACATCGTGGCGTCCCTCATTGAGCTGACGCACCAGCATCAGAATCGACTGCATCACATCCAGAGGCTCAAACCCTGCGATTACCACCGGGCGCTGGAACTCTTCAGCAAAGAATTCGTAGGGTTGGCTACCGATAATCGAGCTGACATGGGAAGGACCTAAGAAGCCATCCAGAGAGACAGTGCCCAGCTCCCGCACTTCAGGTGATTCAAGAATATTTTGAATCGCTGCCGGTGTGAGCACGTGATTGCAGAAAACCGAAAAGTTATCGATACCCAGCGCCTGCGCCTGTTTGATCGCAACCGCCGTCGGTGGTGTGGTGGTCTCAAAACCGATAGCAAAGAAGACCACCTGCTGTTCAGGATTCTCCTGAGCTATTTTCAGGGCATCCTGGGTCGAATAGACCATACGGATATCCAGCCCTTCCGCCTTGGCCTTAAGCAGGCTGCGTCGGTTTGAGGCCGGTACCCGCAGCATATCGCCATAGGTGCAGAGGGTGACACCGTGCTGCTCGGCCATATTGATCGCCATATCGATACGAGCAATCGGTAATACACAGACAGGACAACCCGGGCCATGCACCAGACGCACATTGTCAGGTAGCAGATCCTGCACACCATAGCGAAAGATTGCATGGGTGTGACCGCCACAGAACTCCATCAGATGGTAGCGGCGATCGGCTTGCGCCTCATCAGCTATCGCCTTAGCCAGTTTTTTGGCCGTCTCCTTGGCTCGAAACTCATCGACATATTTCATTGGCCAGCCTCGGGATCACTCACATCGACCAACTCCGTTGCGCTGAGTCCAGCCTCTTCAAACAGCGCCAAGGTCTTTGCAGCCTCATCTTCACTGATTTTGTTCAAGGCATAACCGACGTGCACCAGCACAAAATCATCAACCGCCACATCCTCAACCAGGGCCAGGGAGACCTCTTTGCGGACATTGCCGACCGAAACCGTCGCCATGTCGGTGACCTCATCGATTTCAACCACTTTACCGGGAATCGCTAAACACATTCGTTCACACTCTCAGCTCTATTTAGCGGGCATCCGTGACTCGATCCAGCGATACCAGGTATCCATACCCTCTCCGCTTTTGGCGGAGAGTTGCAGCACTTCGATATTGGGATTCACCCGACGGGCGTACTCAATACACTTTTCAACATCGAAATCGAGGTACGGTAGCAGGTCGGTCTTATTCAGGATCATCAGATCAGAGGCGTGAAACATATCGGGGTATTTGAGCGGCTTGTCTTCACCTTCAGTGACCGAGAGAATCGCTACCTTATGGGCTTCACCCAGATCAAACGCTGCCGGGCAGACCAAGTTACCAACGTTCTCTATGAACAGCAGACTGTTTGCCGGCAGATCGAGACTCTCAACCGCATGCCCGACCATGTGTGCATCCAGGTGACAACCCTTACCGGTGTTGATCTGAATCGCCTTAACGCCGGTCTCACGGATACGGTCTGCGTCGTTCGCGGTCTGCTGATCCCCTTCAATCACCGACACTTCGTGGTTAGATTTAAGGTCCTCGATACTGCGGGTCAGCAGTGATGTTTTACCTGAACCGGGACTGGAAACCAAGTTCAATGCCAATACACCCTTACCTTTGAAGAAGCCACGGTTGTGGGCGGCATATTGGTTGTTCTTGCCGAGGATATCCTGCTCGATCTGCACCATACGCCCCTGGCTCATACCGGGTGCATGGGCGTGGGCTGGGCCCTGGCCATAGTGGTGGTGATCAGGCCCGTGCTCATGACTATGGGAGTGGTCATGATGATGTCCGTGATGATGGTGTTCATGGTGATGATCCACCGCTTCCCCTTCGATGCGGGTTTCACCCTCACCGCAACCACAAACCGTACACATTACTCTACCTCCAGTTCTTTGATACGCAGCTCATCACCTTGTGTGACCTGCAACTGATAACCGCCACAATCGGGGCAGGCATCAAACCGCTGTGATACCGACACCGTCTTCGCGCATTGAAGACACCAGGCCTGGCCTGGCAACTCGATAATTTCCAACTTTGCATGCTCCGCCAAACTGTTGCGCGTCACGACATCAAATCCGAAACGGAGCGCTTCCAGCTCAACGCCAGCCAACTGACCGATCTCTAGCCAGACGGTCTTTATTCGATCAAAGGATTGCTCCTTGGCCTGCTCTTCCAGGACTTGGAGGATTCCTTCGCATATCGACATTTCGTGCATTTAATAACTCTTAAACTTAACTAAAAACAAAACGTTCAATTGATCTGTAACTGATAACCCACACAGGGATCGATGGCATTGACCATCAACCTGGCTTGTTCCTCCAGCTCAGATTCCGAACCGGGTCGCAACGCTTTGAGGCTTTGAGCCAAAACACCCCGGGGGTGAAAATTCCACTCTGTGGGCGCTAAAATCTGATAGCGAGAGACTGCCTCGGCATCGATCTCAACACGATGAATCAAACGCCCTC
>JAKSCN010000367.1 GCA_022360595.1 Chromatiales bacterium | reverse complement strand
CAACAGTGACAATCAAATTAGTGTCAACAGGCCCTAGGATACCCATGATTTTTTAGGGTACATCTAACGGAGACCAGGACATATATGACACTCTAAGTAATTCAACATATATTCTCGATTAATTCTATCCAGTTCCTTTTCAGTAGCAGCTCAGAGATAACGGTTATCGACATATATCCGGCTTCTCAATGGCATATTGCCTGCCGAGCCCTGATGAAATTCAAACCCCTGCCACCTTTGCACCCAATAGATCTTAATGATCACTGTCCCGTTTCAGGCTCTGGCAGGGGAAGTTCGTTTATTTCATCACGGCTTTTACCGTCAGGTCAGGAGCCGCTGGAGCCAACCGTCGGTGATTGGTTGATTGGATCAGATTAAACAACTGGCCAAGCAGGTGGGGCGGTGTTTTATCAAAGGGCTTGGGGAAGCACGGAGGTTGTACCGGCCATTAACGGTTTGAACTTCATGGGGTATGGAAGGGGGTAATTAGTGTGGCAGATAAAAATATTGGATGTATTATACCTTGTTTATTTGACTATGGTTTCCCACAGAAGTTATCCCTGGTAGTTTTTATGGAGAAAATAGAATGAATAAGGGAGTTGCCGCTTTCTGTATTATCTCAATGTTGCTTATTTTAACTGCCTGTGTTCATGATGATGAACTCAGAAAGCCGATTAATATGGAAGGCCTGGAAGGTGCTTGGAGAGGGGAGGCGCTGTCTCAGCCTGAGTCCGGTTATACAGTATGTAATCTCGATTTTGCTATCGGCTTTATCGTTAGAAACGGTCGGTTATTTAGCAAGCTATACACCAATTTCCCTTTTGATGTGCCGATTCGATTAGACGGTTACGTGGAGTTTGCGATGGAAGATGCTGTCACCTCTACAGGTGATTTTCTTCAGGAACGCAAGGAAGATATTGTATTTAGGGGATGGCTTGATGATAGTGGTAGGGCTGAAGGGCGATTCAGGGCAGGTCAATGCGGGGGAGCGTGGCATGCTTCTAGAGTTGCTGTTCCAGAGTGAGTTGTTAACGGCTGTGTTTCGCCTGCTTGGCGAGTTACTTTTGTTTCGGCAAAAGTAACCAAAACCATCGCTCCCCCATGTCACCCCTGCGGGGTGCTCTGCGCTACTCGCCAGAGGCGGCGGCGCAGAACTCGCTACGCCCAAACAACTGCGCCTTAACCCGCCTCTGACTGCGTTGCTCGATGACATGGAGGTCGCCGTTGGCTTCGGTGCTGAGTCAATCTAGTACGCATACATGTAATCAGTAGCATTCCACAGATTGACTCCGGCTCCGCTACTGTCGTTTTACAAATTCCCCGATGCAAAATCCGCCAGCCGTGAACGCTCGCCGCGTTGCAGGGTGATATGCCCACTATGCTCCCACTGTTTAAAACGATCCACCGAGTAGGTGAGACCAGATGTGGTTTCAGTGAGATAGGGGGTATCGATCTGAGCGATATTGCCGAGACAAACAATCTTTGTACCGGGGCCCGCGCGGGTGATGAGGGTCTTCATCTGTTTGGCGGTGAGGTTCTGAGCCTCGTCCAGAATGATGTATTTGTTGAGGAAAGTACGGCCACGCATAAAGTTGAGTGAGTGGATGCGGATGCGTGATTTCAACAGATCATCTGTTGCCGCTCGGGCCCATTCACCCCCTTCGGTTTGGGTGAGTACTTCCAGGTTATCCATCAGGGCGCCCATCCAAGGGGCCATTTTCTCCTCTTCGGTGCCGGGCAGGAAGCCGATGTCTTCACCGACTGGCACGGTGACGCGGGTCATGACAATTTCACGGTAGATGTTTTGATCCAGCGTCTGAGTGAGGCCAGCCGCGAGGGCCAGGAGTGTTTTACCGGTGCCGGCTGTGCCGAGCAGACTGACGAAGTCCACATCTGGGTCCATCAGCATGTTGAGTGCGAAGTTCTGTTCCCGGTTTCGGGCAGTGATACCCCAGACGGAGTGTTTGGGATTGCGGTAGTCGCTGACCAGTTCGATGATGGCGTCGTCGCCATCGCGCTTGCGCACCATCGCTTCGAAGCCTTCATCCCCCTCCATGTGGAGACATTGATTGGGGTACCAATAGGCGGTGTCCGGGCCGGAGACCCGATAGAAGGTGCGCCCCTCTTCCTGCCAGGACTCTATGTCTTTGGCGTGGTCGTTCCAGAAGTCACTGCTCAGCTCCTCTTCGCCTTTGTAGAGTAGGCTTGCGTCATCCAGTACCTGGTCGTTGCTGTAGTCTTCGGCGTGGATACCGACGACGGCGGCTTTAATGCGCAGGTTGATATCTTTGGAGATGATGGTGACCGGACGGTCTGGCTGCTCTTTTTGCAGCGCCAGCGCGGTGCCCAGGATATTGTTGTCAGGGGTGTTGCCTGGTAACGACTCGGGTAGCAGGTTGGGCAGATGACGGGTCTGAAAGAAGAGTCTGCCGCTCGTTTCACCATTACCATTTTGTCCGTAGTTGGCGGCTGGAAGTGGCAGGCCGGCGTCGATCTCCTCTGTGGTGGCGTTGCTCATCATCTCATCCAGAAAGCGGGAAGCCTGCCTGACGTTGCGGGCCACTTCAGACATCCCTTTCTTACCCTTGTCCAGCTCTTCAAGGACAATCATTGGCAGAAATATGTCGTGTTCGTGAAAACGGAAAATGGCCGTGGGGTCGTGCATCAGCACGTTGGTGTCGAGGATAAACAGGCGCAGGCGTTCTGAATTTTCAGTCATAGGGTTTCCTTGCGATTATGCATGGCAAAGTGAAGGTTCCTCCGCTGTCGCGGAGGAACGAAAGATAAATCGGTGCGACGACTGCAGATATCGATGGTGCTGCACTTAGGACTTTTTTAGGGCTTTTACCGCTTCCAGCACTTCGTCGACATGGCCTTTGACTTTAACTTTTCGCCACTCCTGGCGCAGGATGCCGTCGCTGTCGATAAGAAAGGTGCTACGTTCTATTCCAAGTACTTGTTTACCGTACATGTTTTTCATTTTTATGACATCAAAGGCTTTGCACAGTGCCTCTTCCGGGTCGGAGATCAGCTCGAAGGGGAACCCCTGTTTGGCTTTAAAATTCTCCTGGGCCTTTATTTTGTCGCGTGATGCGCCGAGGATTACGGCTGATTGGCGGCGGAATTTGGCAATGGACTCTTTGAAATCGAGCCCCTCTTGTGTGCAGCCCGGAGTGCTCGCCTTGGGGTAGAAGTAGAGCACAACCGGTTTGCCGAGAAAATCGGTGAGACGGATGGTTTTATCGCCGGTGATTGTCAGCTCCAGATCGGGGATTTTTTTACCAATGGTTGCTGTCGACATACGCTTTACTTCTCCAAATTAACCCTTTAGTGGCTCCAGTACCGCATCGAGATTGAGTGAATCGCAAAACTCCATGAACTCCTCGCGTAAGGTGGCGATATGGATGTCGGAGGGGATTCCCACGGTGATCTGTACCGAAAACATAAGGGTGCCGGTGTGCGCCGCGGCGTAGTGGTTGGTGGTCATGTCTTGGATGTTGATCTGACGTTGGGAAAAGAAACTGGCCAGATGATGGACGATGCCGGGATGATCCATTGCCACCACTTCCACGGCGTAGGGAAGTAGATCGCCCGTTGCTTTAGGTTGCTCGGTACGCTTGGCGATGATGGTCATGCCGAGGTCATTTTCAAGCTGAGGGAGGTTGTCCTCGAGTTTGGTGAGGGTATTCCAGTTGCCCTCAACCAAGAGTAAAACGGCAAATTCGCCACCCAGGACGGTCATGCGGCTATCGGCGATGTTGCAGCCCTCATCGAGGATCGCCTTGGACAGTTGATCAACGATACCGGCGCGGTCTTTGCCCAGGGCCGATATAACCAGATGATTGCTTTGTGTGCTCATGGTCGGGGTCAGTACTCCAGATGGCTTTGATCTGTCTCCAGTGTAGCCTCCAACTCCCCCGGTTGTCTCCCCCTGCGTATGGCTCGGGTTGCTACCTGGTTGAGATTGCGGTGGGCTCCCACTTTTCCTCTACTATTTTGACTCGGTTGCGTCCCGCTTGTTTGGCCTGATATAGAGCTTTATCGGCGCGTTTTATCAGTGTTTGAGTGATATCGAACTCGAGCACCTCGGTAACGCCAAAGGAGACTGTGACGGTATGGTCCGCCAGAATTTGGGTGTTTTCGATCAAAGCGCGCAGTTGTTCGGCAAAGTTGTAGGCGATTGGGATATCCGCGGACATCAGGATAATGACGAACTCATCTCCGCCGAATCGGTAAAGCCCGTCGGTGATCCGGATGCGGGTGCGCATGATATCGGCCAGCCGGATCAGGACATCGTCCCCGATGTGGTGGCCATGGCTGTCGTTGATGACTTTGAAATCGTCCACATCAATGACGATCAAGGCGATATTCTCCTCCCGCCGCTGTTTTGTGGCTATCGCCTCCTGCAGGCGGATCTCCAGGGCATGACGGTTGCCGGTCCGGGTTAGCGGGTCATGGCTGGCCAGTTCGGAGAGTTGGGCACGGTGTATGTTCATCTGCTGGGCAAAGATATAGGCAATAAGGTTGCTGGCAATCAATGTGGCCAGTAGGACCAGATACTGAGCTGGTGGCATGGACGCCAGGATGACGGGCAGCACAGCGAATAGCATCATGGTGTTAATGGCCGCGGCCTCTCTGGGTTTTAATATGAAATAGGCGGCCGCCATTGCCGGGTAGGTCCAGTAGATGTGGGAGATGCCTTTGATATGTAAAACGCTGATGATGCTTATTGTGTAACAAAATGTCAGGACGATGCTGGCGATACGGATACGATGGGTGATCAGAATAAATGCCATCATCACCAGTGTGCTGCTGACCAGAGCCGTGTTGATGGCGGCAAGAAACCATTCGTTGTTCAATACCCGGAACACCATGAACGGTGAGAGAGCCAGGACGCTGACCAGGCAGAGTCCCAGAATGACCAGTTCTTCGGTGGAGCGTTTGTTGATGGCTGAAGTGGTTATCCACCGGGATTGTGCCGGCGTCATAGAGAAGATCGAAGAGAGAAAGTTGAGCATTTACCGCGCTACCCTGTCAGTCGGTGCACATCCATATTTTTTCCCTTTCCTGTGTGTGAATTCTGAACTTCCATGGTTTGGTCCATCTAAACTAGAGGGCTGGCGGGCCATATTGCCCTTCTCCCTTCTTGATTATAGGCAAATTGGAGAAAAATGAGGAAATATGTCTCTCATGGGTGAGCGTAGTTTTATCGGCTGAGGGGGCTTAAAAGCGCCAGCCAGGTACGAGGAGCGCAGTTTGGTTGTTCCAAATCCGTGATGAGTAACGCCGAGTGATGTTTTTGGGCTCAACAGTGACAATCAAATGGGTGTGAACAGGTCCTGGGTTCTGTTTATTGCACCTAAAGGCATTCTTGGCTTGTCATGCCCTTCATTGGCGCTTTAGAATTGAAAATTCAGCTTTATTTTGGAGTTTTGCATGTTTCAGGGCAGCATGGTGGCGCTGGTTACCCCGATGCGGGAAGATGGCAGCGTCGATGAGAGCAGTCTACGCCAACTCATCGAGTGGCATATCGAGCAGGGTACCGACGCAATCGTCACTGTCGGTACCACGGGTGAATCGGCGACTTTGGATGCTGATGAACACTGCCACGTCATCCGTTTGACTGTGGACAGTGTGAAGGGGCGTATTCCGGTGATTGCCGGAACAGGCGCCAACTCAACCACCGAAGCGATTGATCTGACTGCCTGCGCCAAAGAGGCTAAGGCGGATGCCTGTCTGTTGGTGACTCCTTATTACAACAAACCCTCGCAGGAGGGGCTCTATCTCCACCACAAGGCGGTTGCCGAGGCGGTGGATATCCCTCAGATTCTCTATAATGTGCCTGGCCGCACCGCGTGTGACATGCTGCCCGAAACAATCGGTCGTCTGGCTAAGGTCGCCAATATCGTTGGAGTGAAAGAGGCCACGGGTGATCTGAGCCGCGTGACGCAGATCCGAGAGCTCTGCAGTGATGATTTCGATATCTATAGCGGCGATGACGCCACCTCTCGTGAGCTGGTGCTGCTCGGCGGACAGGGGAGTATATCAGTGACTGCCAATGTGGCGCCTAAAGCGGTCCATGAGATGATTGCGGCAGCTTTGGCGGGCGATGCTGAAAAGGCTGCCGAGATCGATGCCGCAATCGTTGGTTTGCACCGTGATCTCTTTCTGGAGGCTAATCCCATTCCGGTGAAGTGGGCGCTGGCTGAAATGGGTAAAATGCCTGCCGGTATCCGCCTGCCTTTGACACCCTTGGCAAGCCAATACCATGAGCAGTTGCGGGCGAGCATGGTGGCTTCAGGCCTCCTCTAGCAGACTCAACAAAATACTATTTTTTCTCCCGGCCTGGCCGGATGCAGGAAACGACGGATTTAACCAATGTCAGTGAAAAAAATAAGGCTTCTTGTTAGTGCAACGATGGTTTCTGTTCTCGCGGGGTGCAGTGCGCTACCCACCATGGATCAGATTTTGCCCGATAAGAAGGCTGAATATAAAAAGTCGAAACAGGCTGAGAAAAATCTGGAGATTCCACCGGATCTGACTCGTAGCGCCATCAACGATGAACTGGTTATTCCTGACGCCCCCAACTCCGGTTCGGCCACACTGTCCGGCCTGATGGCGAAAGAGCAGGTGCAGACGCGCAGTGCTAAGCGGGCGACTGTGCTGCCACAAATCGAGCATATCGAGGTGAAGCGTGATGGCGATCAGCGCTGGCTGGTGATTCAGGGCGACCCGGAAGATGTCTGGTACAAAGTGGTCGAGTTCTGGCAGGACAGCGGCATTCTGCTGGTCGAGCAGGACCCCACGGTGGGTGTCATGATGACCGACTGGATGGAGAACCGCGCCGCCATTAAAACCGACTTCATCACCGACCGTATTCGTCGTGTCTTTGACGGCGCCTATTCCGCATCGATACAGGACCAGTACCGGGTGCGGATCGAACCGGGTGTTAAGCCCGGCACTACCGAGCTCTATCTGGCCCATCGTGGCATGCAGGAGAAGATTGTCCAGGTCTCCAATACCCAGGTTGAACGCACCGTCTGGAACCCGAGACCTACCGATCCCGATCTGGAAGCCGAGATGCTGCGTCGTCTGATGGTCTATATCGGCATCTCTGATAAGATGGCGACGACTTCCCTGGCCGAAAATGACGAAGGTAAAAAGCAGCAATCCCAGCTCAGCCAGACCCGTAACGAGGTCTCTCTGGTAGTGAATGAAGGGATCGATCGCACTTGGCGTTTGACGGGGGTCGCGCTGGACCGCGTCGGTTTTGCGGTGGAAGATCGCAACCGATCGCGTGGTGTCTACTATGTCCGCTACAACGATCCACAGAAAGAGCAGGAGAAGTCGGGCTTTTTGTCTAAACTGGCCTTCTGGCGCAGTGAGGATGAGGCCAATGTGGACAAAGAGAACCAGTATCAGGTTGCGCTCAACCGTGAAGGTGAGCAGACACGGATTCTGGTGCTGAGCGAGGGAGGCGCACGCGATAATTCGCCGACAGCGCTACGTATCCTGACGCTGATTCACGAACAGATTAATTAGTTTTTTGCGCTTTGCCTCTCTAGGGAGCGGTAGCCGTGGGAATGCCACGCTGATTGAAGCGGGGCAGACGCGGCTACTGCTCGATAACGGTTTTGCGGCGCGGGAGGCCGAACTGCGCCTCGCGGCGCTAGAGGTAGACCCCGGCAGCATCAATGCCATCCTGGTCACCCATGAGCACCAGGATCATATCCGTGGGGTGGGCGCATTTGCCCGACGTTATCGCCTCCCGGTCTACATGACCCACGGCACCTTCCGCCAGAATCGCTGTGGCGAGCTGGCGGAATGTCACTTCATCAGCGGCCATCAGCCGACATTCTCTATCGGTGATATTGCTGTTCAACCTTTCACTGTTCCGCATGATGCCAGCGAACCTGTGCAGTACCGCTTCAGCCATGGAGATGGGGCCTTGGGTATTCTGACTGATACCGGGATGGCGACCCCCCATATCATGGAGATACTGGCTGGCTGTGATGCCCTGATTTTGGAGACCAATCACGATGTCACCATGCTGGCGTCCGGTCCTTATCCACCCTCGCTGCAGCGGCGTGTGGGTGGTGGGCATGGGCACCTGAACAATCACCAGGCGGCGGCCATCCTGAAGGGACTTGATTATCAGCGGCTACAACATGTGGTGGCGGCCCATTTGAGTGAAAAGAACAACAGTGCCGAGCGGGTCGAGCAGACTCTGCTGGAGGTGGCGCCGGAAATCGAAGATCGCTTGGCCTTCACGCATCAGGATCGCACCAGCGACTGGTTTGAGTTCTGACCATGTCGGTGAGAAGCCTGCTCTTTCCCCGTCCGGCACGCAGTTTTTATGGGGAACGCTGGCTGAATGTGCTGTTGCGCACGACTCATCTGGTGGGCGTGGCTGGTCTCGGCGGTGGGTTTCTTTATCCGGCGTTGGACCAGAGCTGGCAGCTCTATCTGCAAATTAGCGTTATTTCGGGCTTAGGCCTGATACTGATCTCACTCTACTCCAGCCTGATCTGGCTGCTGCAACTGCGTGGACAAGTGATTCTGCTGAAACTGCTATTGCTGCTTTTGATCCCGGCCCTGCCTGACTATAAGGCCGCACTGTTGATCACGGTTGTGGTGCTCTCCGGCTGGATTGCTCATGCCACTTCCGGGGTGCGCTATTATTCTATTTGGCATGGGCGCAAGCTCGATTCGCTCTAACCAAGTGATTCTCTATTTAAGGGTGGACACCGTTCAATCAACGCATTAGAAAGCAGTAATTTTCAATTGGTTGGAGTATCATAGCGCTTTTCCCAAACTCCGTTATTTTAAGGTAAACGATGCTCAGTCTTCGCGGTGCTCCGGCTCTTTCCGATTTTCGTCTGAAAAAACTTGAACAGCGGCTCAACAATGCTATTGGCAGGGCCGTGGGTCTCTACGCTGAATTCATGCACTTCGTGGAACTCCAGGAAGCGTTGGAAGCGGATGAAACGGTGATTCTGGAGCGGGTGCTGAAATACGGCCCAAAGCTTTCAGTGCATGAGCCGGAAGGTGAGCTGTTTCTTGTGGTGCCGAGGCCCGGCACCATCTCGCCCTGGTCCACCAAGGCGACCGATATCGCCCATAACTGCGGTCTCAGTAAAGTGGTTCGCCTGGAGCGCGGCATCGCATACTACCTGACTGGCGCGAGCGAGCTGACTGAACAGGAGAGAGCCGCGACACTCGCTATTCTGCATGATCGGATGACTGAGTCGGTATTTGCCGATATCGACGCGGCGGAGGCCCTGTTTCAACATGCTGAGCCCAAACCTTTTACCACCGTGGATGTGGTGGCAGGTGGTCGGCCGGCGCTGGAGCAGGCCAATGTTGATTTGGGTCTGGCCCTCTCGGATGATGAGATCGACTATCTGGTCGAGAGCTTTCAATCATTGGGGCGTAATCCATCCGATGTCGAACTGATGATGTTCGCTCAGGCCAACTCCGAGCACTGCCGCCATAAGATTTTCAATGCCGACTGGATCATCGACGGTAAAGCCCAGGATAAGTCGCTGTTCAAGATGATCCGCAACACCACCGAGCAGTCGCCGGACAATGTGCTTTCTGCCTATAAAGACAATGCGGCGGTGATGACCGGCTTCGAGGGCGAGCGTTTTATTACCGATCCGCTCGATCACAGCTACGGCTATAGCCGCGAAAATATCCATATTCTGATGAAGGTGGAGACCCATAACCACCCGACAGCTATTTCTCCCCATCCGGGTGCGGCGACCGGCTCGGGTGGCGAGATCCGCGATGAAGGGGCCACCGGTAAAGGCTCGAAGCCCAAAGCGGGGTTGACTGGCTTCTCAGTCTCCAACCTGCGGATTCCAGGTGCGGAGCAGCCCTGGGAGAACGATTATGGCAAGCCGGGGCGCATTGTCTCCGCGCTGGATATTATGCTGGAGGGGCCGATTGGCGGGGCCTCATTCAACAACGAATTTGGGCGTCCCAACCTGTGCGGTTATTTCCGGACCTATGAGCAGGAGGTGCCTGCCACCAATGGCACCGAGCTGCGCGGTTACCATAAGCCGATTATGCTGGCCGGTGGTTTGGGCAATATCCGTGAAGAGCATATCGAGAAGGATACTTTTCCGACGGGATCGCCACTGGTCGTGCTCGGTGGCCCGGCGATGTTGATCGGCCTGGGCGGTGGTGCGGCCTCGTCGATGGCGAGTGGCGCCTCGGCGGAGGATCTTGACTTCGCCTCGGTACAGCGCTCCAACCCCGAGATGGAGCGGCGTTGCCAGGAGGTGATTGACCGCTGTTGGGCGCGGGGTAAAGAGAACCCCATCCTCTTTATCCACGATGTCGGGGCCGGCGGTCTCTCAAACGCACTGCCTGAGCTTGTCCACGATGCGGACAAAGGTGGTCGTTTTGAACTGCGTGAAGTCCCTAACGACGAGCCGGGTATGGCGCCAATGGAGATCTGGTGCAACGAAGCTCAGGAGCGCTATGTGATGGCGATCGATGCCGATCAGATGGATCTGTTCAAGGCGATCTGTGAGCGTGAGCGCTGCCCCTACGCGGTGGTGGGTGAGGCGACCGATGAAGAGCATCTAGTGTTGGGTGATCGTCATTTTAAGAACAACCCTATCGACCTGCCGATGTCGCTGCTGTTTGGCAAGCCGCCGCGCATGACACGGGATGTGAAGCGTCGCACCTATCATAAACCAGAGCTGAATTTTTCCGGTGTCGATCTGAAAGAGGCGGCACTTCGGGTGCTGCGTCTGCCAACCGTAGCGAATAAAACGTTTTTAATCTCTATTGGTGATCGCACGATTACCGGGCAGGTGGCGCGTGACCAGATGGTCGGCCCCTGGCAGGTGCCTGTGGCCGATTTGGCCGTCACTATCAGTGACTATGTGGGCTATACCGGTGAAGCGATGGCGATGGGGGAGCGCACGCCACTGGCGTTGCTGCAGGCCCCAGCCTCCGGGCGTATGGCGGTGGGGGAGGTGATCACCAATCTGGCCGCGGCCTCCATCGACAATATTGGTGATATCAAACTGTCAGCCAACTGGATGGCGGCTGCCGGCTATCCGGGAGAGGATGCCGCTCTGTATGAGACGGTGAAAGCCGTCGGCATGGAGCTCTGCCCTGAGTTAGGTATCGCCATTCCGGTGGGTAAAGATTCCATGTCGATGAAGACGGTCTGGCAGGAGGCTGGCGAAGAGCGCGTGATGAGCTCACCGCTGTCACTGATTGTCTCCGGTTTCGCGCCGGTTTCCGATGTGCGTAACACCCTGACGCCGATGCTGCAGACCAGCGAAGGCGACAGTGACCTGCTTCTGATCGATCTGGGCAAAGGGGCGAACCGCCTGGGGGCCTCGGCATTGGCTCAGGTCTATAACCAAGTGGGGCATCATGGCCCTGATCTGGTCGATCCCAAGGCGCTCAAGCGCTTCTTTAACGTTATCCAGCAGCTCAATAGTGATGGACTGTTGCTAGCCTATCATGACCGCTCAGACGGTGGTCTGTTTGCCACTCTGAGTGAGATGGCTTTTGCCGGTCGTTGCGGTATTACGGTGCAGCTCGATGATCTGAGCGATGATGACTTTGCCGCGCTGTTCAGCGAGGAGCTTGGTGCTGTCATTCAAGTGCGTCACACCGATACGGATGCCGTATTGAAAGCACTGCATGACGCCGAGCTGGGGCACCACAGCTATGTGATCGGTACCCTCAATGATGCGGATGAGATTGTCATTAAACGGGGGAGTCACGCCGTGTTGCAGTCCACGCGTGTTGAGCTGCAGCAGGCCTGGTCTGAGACAACGCGCCAGATGCAGACGCTGCGCGATAACCCTGAGTGTGCCGAAGAGGAGTTTGCCCGCATTGCCGAGGATGACCCCGGTCTGGCCGTTGATCTCACTTTTGATCCTGCCGATGATATTGCTGCGCCGATGCTGGCGACCGGTGTGCGTCCGCGGATGGCGATTTTGCGTGAGCAGGGGGTGAATGGCCAGATCGAGATGGCCAACGCCTTCTATCGTGCCGGCTTTGATTGCGTCGACGTCCACATGTCAGACATCATCTCCGGACGGGTTGAGCTGGATCAGTTCAAAGGCGTTGTCGCCTGTGGCGGCTTCTCGTACGGGGATGTTCTGGGTGCCGGTGAGGGTTGGGCCAAGTCCATTCTGTTTAATAACCGCGCCCGCGATCAGTTTGAAGGTTTTTTCCAGCGACTGGATACCTTCGCCCTTGGTGTCTGTAACGGCTGTCAGATGTTCTCCAATCTGCATGAACTGATTCCAGGCACTCAGCACTGGCCGCATTTTGTGCGTAACCGCTCCGAGCAGTTTGAATCGCGCTTTGTCTCTGTTGAAGTGCAACAGACAAACTCCGTTCTGCTGCAAGGTATGGAGGGTTCGCGTATGCCGATTGCGGTGGCCCACGGTGAAGGGCGGGCTGAGTTCCAGGATGATGCGCATCAGGGTTCAGCCAATGACTTTGTGGTGATGCGCTATATCGAAAATAGCGGTGAGACCGCGTTGCGCTATCCGGCCAATCCGAACGGTTCACCCGAGGGTATCTCTGGCCTGACCAGCACTGATGGTCGCGTCACCATTATGATGCCCCACCCGGAGCGTGTGGTGCGCAGCGTACAGAACTCCTGGCATCCGAAAACCTGGGGTGAGGATGGCCCCTGGTTCAGGCTGTTTAGAAACGCCCGGGTGTGGGTGAACTAGGGGCTGTGAGCAGGCCCTAATAATTCGTTGGTTTGTCTATCTCAACTGTGCCGGTTACTCTGCCGGCACAGTGATATTCCCTGTTAACAGGCTATAGCATGTCGCACTCATTGTTCAGTACAGCCTTTCGGGCAACGCTGCCGGTTATGTTTGGCTATGTGCCTTT
>JAKSCN010000450.1 GCA_022360595.1 Chromatiales bacterium | reverse complement strand
GTACGCACTGTCCATCATTGACGACCCAGCCAGCATCACTGAAGTCTCATCTGAAGCGCACCAACAACGGCATGGCAATCATCCCGACAATCTGGCCGCCGGATACTACACCAAACACTCCAACAGCGCCCTGCAGTCGCATATGAAAATGCAGATTGTTGGCACCCCTTTTGTCCTGTCGACACCCACCACAAGCGAACAGGCGGGCGATTTTCTGACCACAAACTCCTATCTGACCCTGCTTGTTCTGCTGGCTGTTTTCGTGCTCGCCTCCATGGCACTGGGCATCAAAGCCCGTTCAAAAAACCTTGTTCTGCATGCCCATTTCGCGGAATCAGAGCGACAGGGCCGACTTCTCCAGCAGAAGAATCAGTTGCTCCAACAGGAGATGCGCAAGCGGCAGAACAGTGAAAAGCGCTTACGAACACTTATCGACACCATCCCCGACGCCATCTGGCTGAAAGACCCCGACGGGGTATATCTGGGGTGCAACAAAACGTTTGAACGCTTTTTAGGCGCTGAAGAGGCCGAGGTGATCGGCAAATCTGACTACGACTTCGCAGACAATACGCTAGCCGACTTTTTCAAACCCCACGACATGGCGACCCTCAACATCGGTGAGTCATATACCACGGAAGAGACACTAACCTACGCCGCAAATGGTCGCCAGGAGCTGCTCGAGACTATCCAGACTCCCATCTACGATGGCGATCACCAGCTTATCGGCATATTGGGTATTGCCCGCAATATCACCGAACGCAAACAGACCGAGGAGAAGCTTCGCGAAAGCCAACATAACCTCACAGCGGCCCAGGAGTACGCCAAGGTAGGTTACTGGTATCTGGAGAAAAAAGGCCTGAAATTGCACTGGTCCGAGCAGATCTACGACATCATGGGGCTGGACAGCTCAGTACAGCCCAACTTCGACACCATGGCCTCGCTGCTCAACGCCACTGATTACGCCATGCTGCTGCAATCGCTACAACAAAGCCTGAACACGGGTCAGAGACACCATATCGAATATCGAATCATTCGTGGCGATACCAGAGCCCCGCGCTGGATCGAGTGCAAGGCAAGACCGGTTTGGGGCGAGAGTGGACAGATCCAAAAGCTATCCGGCTTCATTCAGGATATTACCGACAGGAAAAACACCGAAGAGAAACTGCGCACCTTTTCTCAGGTGGTGGAGCAAAATCCCGTCTCCGTGGTGATTACAGACCCGAAAGCCAACATCCAGTATGTCAACCGAACCTTTGAGCGAATTACCGGCTACTCGGCAAAAGAGGTGATTGGCCTTACCCCCAACATACTCAAATCGGGCCACACACAACCAAAAGTCTACAGCGATCTATGGCAGACCATCGCTGCCGGCAGCACCTGGCAAGGCGAACTTCAAAACAGGCGCAAGGATGGCACGCTATTTTGGGAACATGTCCATATCACCCCGGTATTCGATAACGACAACAACATCACCCACTACCTCGGGATGAAAGAAGATATCACACTGCAAAAGGAGCAAGAGCAGCAGATCATCCGCCAGGCCCATTTCGACAGTCTCACCGACCTGCCAAACCGCTTTCTGGCCCTGGACCGCCTGACCCAACTGATCAAAGAGTCGAAACGGGATAACAGCCGCACGGCTATCCTCTTTATCGACCTGGACGACTTTAAGAAGATCAACGACACGCTGGGGCACGAAACCGGCGACAAGCTGCTGATTCAGGCGGCACAGCGGCTTTGCGACTCGGTCCGCAGCGAAGACACCGTCTCCCGCCTGGGAGGTGATGAGTTTCTGATTCTGCTCGGCGGCATCACCAATGTCGACAACATTCGTCCGACCGCCAACCAAATCCTCAACCGCTTCCGTAGTCCTTTTCTGATCAACGGCAGGGAGCTGGTGCTTACCACCAGTATCGGTATCGCCTTCTATCCCGACGACGGCACCGAATCAGTAGAACTGCTACGAAACGCCGACACGGCCATGTATCAGTCTAAACAGAGCGGGCGCAACATCTACCACTATTTTACCGAATCGATGAACCAGGGCGCCGAACGCCGCCTTGAGGTTGAAGAACAGCTCCGAGGCGCCCTGCACCGCAGAGAATTCACCATTCAGTACCAACCGATTATCGATATCGGCAAACAACGTATCGTCGGCGCCGAAGCACTGTTACGCTGGAACAATGCCGCACTCGGTCAGGTCCCCCCCGATGAGTTCATTCCCATTGCTGAACAGACCGGCCTTATCGGCGATATAGGTGAGCACACACTCCGCCAGGCGATTGCCACCATTCTTCCCTGGCAAGAAAAATATACCGAAAAATTCAAAGTTGCGATCAACGTATCTCCGCGGCAATTTCGGGATAAAAACTTCCCCGATACTGTGCTCAACACAATTGTTGAAAACAACATTTCACCCGACACCATCGAACTGGAGATCACCGAAGGAGTACTGCTCAGCGGTCCCAGTATGGTCAGAGAGGCGCTGCAGTCGCTACACGACGCAGGCATTGGCATCGCCATGGATGATTTCGGCACCGGCTACTCATCCCTAAGTTACCTGCGCAGCTACCCGTTCAATATTCTGAAGATAGATCGCAGCTTTATTAACGACATTACCGCCGACAAAGGCGACCTGGAGCTGGTCAGCGCCGCCATCAGCATGGCCCACGGCCTGGGTTTGAAAGTGATTGCCGAGGGGGTGGAGACCGCCGAACAACGCCACCTGCTGACCTCCCTCAACTGCGACTACGCCCAGGGTTACTTTTTCAGCAAACCGGTAGAGCCGACACTGTTCGAAGCTATGCTGGAGAAACAAATTGGCGCTGCGTCAAAACAGCCGGTCTCATACCCCCCTCAATCGTAGATCGCCATCTCCTTCCGATGACGCTCCCTGTCGGGATCACTGATTGAAGCCACCGCCTCTATCTGTTGAATATACTGCTCTGGCAACCGATTCTCCCGCGCACCTCGCAGCACATGCTCTTTGTACCAGTCGTAAGGCTTCAACTCGGCATCGATCTTTAAAGCGCTATAGGCTAAAGCCGACAGCACACCCTGCTCAGTCCTGATATCCAGCATTACCGCTTGATAACCCGGACCTTCATAACCATCCAGCGTCACCTTCCCTGTATCCGGTATCTCAAACAGTACCCCAAATACCTTATCCTCCGCATTGCCGCTCGACCAGATGTTGCACTTTGCTGAATCATCCATCCCCTGTTTATGAAATTTAAGCTGATGGCCAGACAACACGCCGACAGCAACTCGCATGGCGGCGGGAATGCGTGCGCACAACCGCTGCTCCGACATGTTGGAACCATAAGCAAAATAGATCATGGTGCTATCGCCTCCTAGGGCCTGTTAACACTAATTTGATCGTCACTGTTGAGCCTAAAAAAGCACCAATCAAGGCACGAGGAGCGCAGTTTGGTTGCTCCAAATAAGTGACGAGTAACGCCGAGTGGTGCTTTTTTAGGCTCAACAGTGACGATCAAATTAGTGTTAATCAGGTCCTAGGAGGCGATAGCACCATGATCTATTTTGCTTATGGTTCCAACATGTCGGAGCAGCGATTGTGCGCACGCATTCCCGCCGCCATGCGAGTTGCTGTCGG
>JAKSCN010000473.1 GCA_022360595.1 Chromatiales bacterium | reverse complement strand
CGTTCAGATAGGTTAATTGTTTTTGAGGAAAGCAAATCTAATTCAGCCGCGACGCTTTCAAGGCTCTCGACTGATAACTGTGATAGCTGCCTCCATTCGCTTACTTGTTCTTCTGTTAACTCTATGCGAATCGTCACTTTAAATATTTCCTATATGAGTGCAGTCATCGAGCTAAATGAGTGCATCAATAATGGACTCCCTGCCATTAGTTATCCTATATAGCACCTGATTATTAAGATAACAACCTTTAACTCTTAAAAAAAGCGGAAAAATCAAACAATTAAAATACAAATGATAGATAGCCATACTGCAAACAGTTACGGCTATCTATCTGTAAATGCCGTTTAACCTCTTAGCTATCCGCCGTATTCAATGCCTGCTTGATCGCCTCTTCGACCTCCTCTGTCGCCATTTCGACTTTGGTGTCTGCATCCTCTTCCAGTTCCGACAGGCGACGCTGGCGCCGTTCGTTATGGTAAGAGAGACCGGTACCAGCCGGAATCAGACGACCCACGATAACGTTCTCTTTCAGGCCGACCAGGGTGTCATCGGAACCGCGAACCGCGGCCTCCGTGAGAACACGCGTAGTCTCCTGGAAGGAGGCCGCTGAAATGAACGAATCGGTTGCCAGCGAGGCCTTGGTAATGCCCAACAGCAAGTGCTCGTAAAGCGCCGGCTGTTTATCTTCAGCACCAACCTTTTCATTCTCTTCCAGCAAACGGGTCTTTTCAACCTGTTCGCCACGTAGAAATTTGGTGTCACCGGCAGCGGTAATCTCAATCTTACGCAGCATCTGGCGAATGATCACTTCGATATGCTTATCGTTGATCTTTACACCCTGCAGGCGGTAAACATCCTGAATCTCTTTAACCAGATATTCAGCCAGCTCAGTAACACCTTTCAGGCGTAAAATATCGTGAGGATTGAGTTCACCGTCAGAGATCATTTCACCCTTCTCAACATGTTCACCCTCGAACACGTTGACGTGGCGCCACTTGGGAATCAGCTCTTCGTGCTGCTCACCATCGGAATCGGTGATAATCAGACGCTGCTTACCCTTGGTGTCCTTTCCGAAACCGACCGTACCGGTCGCTTCGGCCAGAATTGCAGGGTCCTTTGGCTTACGTGCTTCAAACAGGTCAGCAACGCGTGGCAGACCACCGGTAATATCACGGGTTTTCGATGACTCCTGCGGAATACGCGCCAGCGTATCACCCTCTCTTACCTCACCGCCGTCTTTGACGATGACCACTGCCCCTGCGGGCAGGTAGTAGTGAGCAGGGATATCGGTACCGGCGATATTCAGGTCGTTATCCTGATCATCGACCAGTTTAACCATCGGGCGCATATCTTTACCGGCAGATGGACGCTGTTTCGGGTCGATAATCTCCAATGAGGCAAGACCTGTCACGTCGTCAGTCTGACTCTGGACGGAAATACCATCGGCGAACTCAACGAACTTAATCTTACCGGCCACCTCGGTGATAACCGGATGGGTGTGAGGATCCCAGTTGGCGACCATCTGACCACCTTCAACCGTGTCTCCATCATTAACCTGAATCTGCGCACCATAAGGTACTTTATAGCGCTCACGCTCACGGCCCACTTCGTCGACAACGGTCAATTCACCGGAACGGGAAACCGCGACCAAGTGGCCACTGTGGTGCTCAACCGTTTTGATGTTGTGCAGACGGACAACACCTGGAGTTTTCACCTCGATACTGTTAACCGCAGCCGCACGCGATGCCGCACCACCAATATGGAAGGTACGCATGGTCAGCTGGGTACCCGGCTCGCCAATCGACTGTGCCGCGATAACACCTACAGCCTCACCCTGATTGACGCGATGACCGCGCGCCAGGTCACGACCATAACACATGGAGCAGACACCAACACGGGCGTTACAGGTGATCGCAGAACGTACTTTAACGTGGTCGATACCCGCTTCTTCCAAGCGCTCAACCCAGTCCTCATCAAGTAAAGTGCCTGCTTCGCAGACAACCTCGTCCGTACCCGGGCGATAGAGATCATCCGCGGTTACACGCCCCAGAATACGCTCGCGCAAGGGCTCAACAACATCACCGCCCTCAATGATCGGTTGCATCATCAATCCATTTTCGGTGCCGCAGTCATCCTCCAGCACCACCATATCCTGAGCAACATCCACCAGACGACGTGTCAGATAACCTGAGTTCGCCGTTTTCAGAGCGGTATCCGCCAGACCTTTACGTGCGCCGTGAGTAGAGATGAAGTACTGAAGTACATCAAGGCCTTCACGGAAGTTGGCGGTGATGGGCGTTTCGATGATCGAGCCATCCGGCTTGGCCATCAGACCACGCATACCAGCCAACTGACGAATCTGAGCCGCGGAACCACGTGCTCCGGAATCAGCCATCATAAAGATAGAGTTAAAGGAGTCCTGCTCAACCTGGTTGCCCTCGCGGTCCGTCACCTGCTCTTTACCCAGGTGAGACATCATCGCCTTGGCAACCTGGTCGTTAGTGTGGGACCAGATATCAACAACCTTGTTGTAGCGCTCACCGTTGGTTACCAGACCGGAAGCATACTGCTGCTCGATCTCCTTAACCTCACGTTCCGCCGAGGAGAGGATCGACTCTTTCTCTTCCGGAATGATCATATCGTTCATGCCGATGGAGACGCCCGCTTTAGTAGCGAGACGGAATCCCATATACATGATCTGATCCGCAAAGATGACACTCTCTTTCAGACCAACTCGACGATAGCAGGCGTTAACCATATTTGAGATGGAGCGCTTGTCCATCGCACGGTTCACCAGATCAAAAGGCAGACCTTTCGGCAAAATGCTGGAGAGCAATGCACGGCCAACCGTGGTGTCAACGATGTGGGTTGTCTCAACCAGCTCGCCCTCTTCATTTTTCACCGACTCGGACAGTCGTACTTTACAGCGAGCCTGCAGCTCAACCTGACGAGCCTCATAGGCACGGTGCACCTCTTCGACATTGGCAAAGGCCATGCCTTCACCTTGGGCGTTCACACGCTCGCGGGTCATGTAGTAGAGACCGAGTACAACATCCTGGGACGGTACGATGATAGGATCACCGTTCGCCGGAGAGAGGATGTTGTTGGTCGACATCATCAAGCTGCGAGCTTCCAACTGCGCCTCAATGGAGAGCGGTACGTGAACTGCCATCTGGTCACCGTCAAAGTCCGCATTGAATGCGGTACAGACCAGCGGATGCAGCTGAATCGCTTTACCTTCGATCAGAATCGGCTCGAACGCCTGAATACCGAGCCGGTGCAGGGTCGGTGCGCGGTTCAACATGATCGGATGCTCGCGAATGACTTCTTCGAGAATATCCCAGACTTCCGCGACTTCGCGTTCGACCAGTTTCTTCGCCGCCTTGATCGTGGTGGCGAGACCGCGCATTTGCAGTTTGGAGAAAATGAACGGCTTGAACAGTTCCAGCGCCATCTTCTTCGGCAGACCGGCCTGATGCAGCTTCAGCGTCGGGCCGACCACGATGACCGAACGGCCGGAGTAGTCGACGCGCTTGCCCAGCAGGTTTTG
>JAKSCN010000435.1 GCA_022360595.1 Chromatiales bacterium | reverse complement strand
TTGCCAAAATTGGAAGGGGCGCTGAGCCTCTCCAACTTCCTGGCGTATCAGGGAGAGTCATTTCTTGTGTATGGTGGCGAGGACGCGCGTGAAGTGGAAGCGATGCGTTTGGTTGAGGTGCTGGATAAGGGGGCTGACGATAGGGTGGAGCAGTTCTGGCTGCGTTTCCAAGGGCAGCCTCATTCAATGCTGAAGAAGAGTGTCTACAATATTGAGCACAGCATTGGAGGCCGTTTTCAGTTGTGGCTGGAGCCCAATCTTCCCGGTAGCGGAGAGACTTCAATCTGGGTGCGTTTCAATATACTGAAACACTTTGATCATGCCGCAGCGCCAAAGGGGATAGAGCAGGAAGAGGCAGAGCTGGCTGCAGTGATTGCCGAACAGGCCCGGAGCTAGGTCTTTGCCATCAGCAGTTGGGTTGCGGGATATTGCTGACGGGGATCTTGAGTTTCTCTATCGAGTCTACGCAAGCACCCGGGAAGAGGAGCTGGCGGTCATGGGCTGGAGCGAGGAAGAGAAGGCATCCTTTCTGCATATGCAGTTCAACGCCCAACACACCCATTACCAACAGCATTTCAATAAGGCGCGGTTTTCTATCATTACGCTCAATGGCGAAGATGCGGGTCGCCTGTATGTCGATAGGCGAACGGATGAGATCCGTATTGTCGATATTGCACTACTGCCGGAGTTTAGGGGGCAGGGTATTGGCGGCGAGTTATTGAAGCAGTTATTGGCGGAAGCAAGCGAGCAACACGGTTTGGTTCGCATTCACGTTGAGAGTAACAACCCCGCGATGACGCTCTATCTGCGTTTAGGATTCAAAAAAATCGAAGAGCAGGGTGTTTACTATTTAATGGAGCATCGGGCTGCCTGATCACAGGCGTTGTGAACAGGCCTTAGTTGAAAATCGCCTGATAGCGTACCCCTTTTTCATCCTGTCCAATCGGAACAATAAAAATAGCGATCTCATCGTCATCTTCGTGTTGAAAGGTATAGGTGCCCTGTTCGTAAATATCATCGGTCTTGAATTCAAACACCAGCGACCAGTTTTCACGGCTCTGTTCTTGATGATTAGGTAGCGCGGCTACTTCGATGAGTTCTGCTTCGACTGCACCTGTTGTTGTCTGAACATCAAATGTTTTATTCAGCAGGGCGCTAAAAAAGTCCTGTGTGAGCATATCCGTCATGATCCAATGTTTCCCTGTTTTTGATTAGAGCTTCCAAAATATAAGAGACCCGAGCGAGTGTAGCGGATAGGTTGGTGATAGAAAAGCGCTTAAATATAAAGGGCGGCCCGGGGCCGCCCTTTGATCATTTCACCTGGGGCCTGTTAACAGGCCCCAGCATTACTGAAAGGCTTCTTAACTTATACCATTTAATCGTCAGCGTGATTTTCCCGCACAAACTTGCTGGCCAACTCCTGTTGGATGTTGCCGGGCACCGGGTCGTAATGACTCAGTTCGATTTCATAATTGCCCTCACCGCCGGTCATCGATTTGAGACGTGAGCTGTAGTTGTCCAGCTCCGCCAGAGGCACCAGGCCGCTGACTTGCATACGGCCACCAGATACCGCTTCGGTGTTGCTGACGCGGCCGCGCCGGGTGGAAAGATCAGCAGTAATGTCGCCCATCGAATCACCCTGAGAAGTGATCTTGATATTAACGATAGGTTCCAGTACGGCGGGGCGTGCTTTTTCCAGGGCATCCTGGAAGGCGCGTTTACCGGCCATCACAAAGGCGATCTCTTTGGAATCGACAGCGTGGTATTTACCGTCATAAACGGTCACTTGAATATCCTGTAACGGATAACCGGCGACATAGCCTTCGGCCATCGCCTGGACAACCCCTTTCTCTACAGCGGGAATGAACTGGCCAGGGATAACGCCGCCTTTCACCTCATCGACAAACTTAAAACCTTCGCCGCGTGGTAGTGGTGATACTTTTAGGAAGACTTCGCCAAACTGGCCGGCGCCCCCGGTCTGTTTCTTGTGGCGATGATGACCTTCCGCAGTGGCCCCAATAGTTTCACGATAGGGAATACTGGGTGGGCTGGTATCGACATGCACGTTGTAGCGCTCTAAGAGCTGCTCCAGCACCACACGCATCTGTAGATCACCCAGGCCACGAATTACTGTTTCGTTGGCGTGGCTATCGTGCTCGACGAGCAGGCAGGGGTCTTCCGACATCAACTTGTGTAGGGCATCTGAGAGCTTTTGCTCGTCGCCACGCTTCTGTGGTTTCAGTGCCAGGCCAAATAGTGGCATGGGGAACACTTCAGG
>JAKSCN010000103.1 GCA_022360595.1 Chromatiales bacterium | reverse complement strand
CTGCTTTCCACCGGCATCACACCAACCCAGGCACTGGCAACCAACAAGTTTCAAGGCTCCTTTGGCACCCTCTCAGCCAGCCTCTTTTTTATCCGTAAGGGAGTGGTCAACCTGCGAGAGATCTGGCAAATGATTCTCTGGACCTTCATCGGCTCAGCCAGCGGTACGCTACTGGTCCAGTCGATCTCTATCGACTTTCTCTCATCACTGATTCCCATCCTGCTGATTCTGGTCGCACTCTACTTCTGGTTTACACCGAACTTAGGCAGTCAGACGGGTAAACAGCGCATCAGCTATCTTCTGTTTGCCTTCACTATCGGCTTCACTGTGGGCTTTTACGATGGATTCTTCGGCCCCGGCGCAGGCTCATTTTTCACTATCGGCTTTGTAACCCTACTCGGTTTTGGGCTTACCAAAGCTACCGCCCACACCAAGATTCTCAATTTCACCAGCAACATCTCATCGCTACTGGTTTTTGTCGTCGGCGGATACGTCATCTGGCAAGTGGGTATCGCCATGGCCATCGGACAATTTATCGGCGCCAGAATCGGCGCCCATCTGGTATTCATGCGAGGCTCCAAACTGGTTCGCCCCATGATTGTAGCGATCAGCCTGATCATCAGCGTTAAACTACTGCTATCAAATCTTGGCTGGTTTTAAAAGCCGAATCAGGACAAAGCAGGTCCCGCAAAATTACCCCTTGACATTAACCTCTAGATCCCTAAAATACCCGCTTCTCTGAGACGCGGGAATAGCTCAGCTGGTAGAGCACAACCTTGCCAAGGTTGGGGTCGCGAGTTCGAATCTCGTTTCCCGCTCCAAATTCAAGAAAGCCGGCTTATCGCCGGCTTTTTTATTGCTTCTGGTAACAGGCCCTAGAGAAGGGTATGACTGATACTCTGCTCCGCAGCACCATCTTCGATGTCGGTCATCACTTGAGTAACCACCTCATCCCCTATACGCCGATAGGCGGGTAGCTTTGTAATATCCAGCTCACTATAAGCGTGCTGATCATCGTCCGCATAGCTCAGGATGTTGGCAATCTGAATCACATCCACATGATCCGCCTTATCGCCGTCACATTTACGGTCAAGCCGATCATGCTGGGCGGCCACATCAATAAAGGTTTTTTCAAAGTTCCAGTACTGCAGTAGAAACTTACCGACCAGCATGTGTAGCGCCTTGGTCACCTTATCCAACTGTTCGCTCTGCTCCGCCAACTCAGGGCGATCTTTGGCCTTGAGCAGAATCGGTATAACACCCACATCATGAATGAGCCCGGCCAACATTGCTTCATCCTGTTTGATATGGGGCAGATAGCCCGCTATCAGCGTAGCGATGGAGGCAACGCGCACACTATGCACCCAGAGCAATTCCATACGCTTCTGGACCAGCTTAAAAGGGGTACTAAAAACATCCTTCATCGCCAAACTGAGAATGGCGTGTTTGACCGCATCAAACCCGATACGGGTAATCGCCATCTTCACAGATGTCACCTTTACCGTACCTGCGTAGAGCGGACTATTGGCATAGCGCACCAGACGCGTCGCCATTGAGGTGTCCTTAATGATCACCTTGGCAACATCGGCCATTGAACTATCCGCGTCATTGACCACCAACAACGCTTCCAAAGAGATCGCTGGCAGCGTGGGGAGTTTTATACGGTTGTTTTCAATATCGTCGCGTAGCTCAGTCGCGAACGACTTAACATCAAATTTTTGCTCTTCTTCTGTCGCCATAAAACTACAGCGTTGGGCTTGATTAGAAATATCACTATGACTCTAATAACAGGGAAACAGTCTTTGCTGTCCAGACAGTGCCGCCAGATGCCGGGCGCTCCAGATCATTCCACAGCTCAGCAATCTGATCATAAGAGATAGCATTCTGCCTCAGCATCTTGGCATCCTGTTGCAGAGCGCTCAGGTAGATAGTCTTACCCACCAGGGCAACAAGATTCTTAATGGTCAGATCGACATTGTGTTTGCTATGGAGAATATCCAAGGTATCCTCCAGACCGTTGTCATTCAACAGATCGACGGCGATCTGACGCACCTTATCCCGATTCTGGGCCGCCGATTGATCGGGCTGCTCGATTGTCACCTTGCCCTCACCTTTCGGTTTCGCTGAGGTTTCGATCTCTATACCCGGGCGTACTTTGCGCCAGTACGCAACACTCTGCTCTATATCCTGAGAAGAGAGATGCGGATAAGTTTGGTGCAACTCATCCAAACGGTCAGCGCAGGCATCTATCGCAGCCAGTACTCGGCCTAACTGTGTCATGGTAATTATTATCCTCGGTAGCTGGGGCCAGATAACACTATAGCGGCTGCCTTAAGGGGTTCTTAAGAGGCCATCAACCACCATTTCTCAGCAAAAAAACCTTCTCTTCCATGTGGGTTACCCCTTTTGCTCTAAATCTTGGATTTTCCTCCAGAATATCCAACGTATCCAGACAGCTCATCTGGTAGTGATCGTGATACAGTGTATGCACTTCCTCTTCTTCAACCGCAAAAGGAGGGCCACTCATCTCCTCCTGAGGATACTGCATGGTCACCAACAGAATATCGACCTGTCCGGGTAAAACCTTAAACAGATGCTCAGCGTAGGCCTTGCGCATCTCCGGCGGTAACGCGACCAGCGAAGCCCGGTCATACACTGTCTCCACCCCGCTCAGATGCCCAGGCTGCAGATCAAAAAAATCACCTTCCAGAATCGTAATCCCATCACACTCCCAGCGGCGGAACTTATCCACTTCACTGACTTCGGGTGTCAGCTCATTCTCAACAAAAAAAGCCTCCACCGCTAAGGCGCTGATCTCTATGCCGATCACCGTATAGCCCTGACTGCGTAACCAAAGCAGGTCAAGACTCTTACCGCACAAGGGGACAAACACCGTGCTATTCGGCCGCACCTCTATCTTCTGCCAACAGGTCTGCAGGTGGACATTGATCTCATCCTGATGAAAACCTATCTCATTCTTTTGCCAACGCTGGCGCCAAAACTCCGCTTCCATATTTCACCCGCTGTTTTACCAATATCTATAGGCCGCATACTAAAGAAATTGCCGCGGTAATTACAGATAGGGATAATCCGGTCATTAACTATTGGAGTCTCTGTATGAAAGTGCTAATCCTTGGCGCAGGTGCTGTTGGTTTGAGCATAGCAGCCCGCCTATCCACCGTCTGTAGCGTTGACGTATTATGTCGACCCCGTCACGCCGCCGTGATCCAAGAGCGCGGCTTTGAGCTGACAGGCATCTGGGGGGATGGGGTTTTCCCACTCTCCGCATTAACTGAAGTACCGGCAGAGAACCGCTACGACTACTGCATCATCAGCGCCAAGTCTCAGAGCACTCGCGAACTCTGCGAAGCACATAAAGCCATTCTGGCTAAAGCAGCAGTGGTGAGCTTACAGAACGGCATCGGCAACGAAGAGATTATCAGCGAGTACAGCAGCACCGTTATCGGTGGCACCATCATCACCGGCTTTGAGTGGCGGGGTGATGCACAGGTACATGCCACTGTGGAAGCCGGGCCAATCCGCTTGGGCACCTTCCCGAATGGCATGGATCAGGCAGCAGAACAACTCGTCACTCTATTCAAACAGGCAGGCCTCAATGTTGAAGCGAGCAACAATATCCAATCAAACATCTGGGCTAAAACGCTTTACAACTGCGCCTTGAATCCATTGGGGGCTATTCTCGATGTTCCCTATGGCGAGCTTGCCCACCCGACCACTTGGCACATTATTGAGCAGCTTATCGGCGAGGCCTTCCAAGTCTCCCAGCAGGAGCAGATCACGCTGCCCTGGCAAAATGCCCAGGAGTATCTGACCTATCTGCAGGAGGTACAGATACCAGTCACGGCTGAGCACCACTCGTCGATGCTACAGGATATCCGGCGTGGCTATACGACAGAGATTGATTTCATTAACGGCGCCATTACCCGACTAGGCAAAACACATGGCGTAGCGACACCGGTTAACGACACGCTGGTAAATCAGATTAAGTTCATCAGCCGGGGTAGCTGAAAAAAAGATGATGTAGGAGCGATGATCATCGCTCCTGCTAACACTAGTTTTATTGCCACTGCTAAGACCATATATGTTGTGTTTAGAATTAGGTTTTTGTATGACTGTGTAGAGCTAACGGAGTTGCTGACATGGGCAAGTCTAAAACGAAGGGGTCCCCTCTCCCACCGGGAGAGGGAGTTAGCTTGGCAGTGACGATCAAATTAGTGTTAACAGACCCCAATAAAGACACTCTCAGCTAACAGCAACCACCAGAGCCGGATGAAGAACCGCTTCCTCCATCCTTATCAAAAGGCAGCACTGTGCCGCAATCGGCGAAGATACCGTAGTGGGTACTGGTGTCACCGTAAAACTCAAAATAGGGAGCGAAGCGCGATTCATTGAGCATCCGGTAGGTGTTACCGCACACCGGAAACATCTTCCCTTTCTGAATCAAGTGGTGCTTGTCGAGCAGAAATTCATGCTCACTCTCAGGAATACCACCCTTATAGACCACTGCCTGTCCATAATCCTCACAGTGGCTCTCAAGCCCTTCCAATTTGAACAGGCGATAGGTGGCTGAGTAAAACCCGATATGACCAATTTTGGCCTGGATATCGCCATCACCAATATCCAGCGGACGGTCTTCCACCAGACGCGGATCGAGAAAACCGGCCTGCTTGGCCAGGTTCTGAAAATCGTTCCAGTAGAGCGCACCACTCAAACACTCGCCATAAAGCACAGGATCATTAATCAACGCTTCCGGTACTCGACGATCCGAGTAGACATCAGAGAAGTAGAGCTCACCACCCGGTTTAAGCAGACGATAAGCCTCACGCAGTACCGCCTCTTTATCGGGTGAAAGGTTGATCACACAGTTGGAGACGATAATATCGAAGCTGTTATCTTCCAGCCCCAGCTTATCCAACTGTTCAATGTAACCTTTAACGAACTCAACGTTGGAGTTGGCAAAGCCGAACTTCTCACGATGCCAATCGACATGACGATTGGCCACCTCCAACTGCTCATCGGTCATATCCACACCCAGGACATAACCGGTTTCGCCTACCATCTGGGCCAGCAGATAGCAGTCGCGGCCGGAGCCGCTACCCAGATCGAGAATCCGCATACCCTCCAGCCGTTGCGGACTGACCAGGCCACAACCGTAGTAACGCGACGCCACCTCCGAATGGATATTGGCCATCTGCTGTTTCAGCGTAGGCGTCAGTGAACTATCCGCCGTACAGCAGGCATCGGTTTTCAGATCTGCGGAACTCTGCAGCACCTTGCCGTAATACTCTTTAACCAGATCTTTCATCGTCTCGCTCAGCTCGCTTTAGCTGCTTTCTGCTGTTTATGAATCTGTACGTTGACCATGCGAATGGTGGCGGCCATGGCGGCAAACACCTGATTGGAGTGAACACCACGGGTCTTGAAGGTACCCTGCTCATTCTCCCAGGTAATGGTCGCTTCGGTCAGTGCGTTGGTTTTACCGCCTTTCGGGATACGCACCTCGAAGTCAGCCAGCGCCGGCAGTGCAATATCATACTTCCGCAACACCTTCGACAAGGCATTCATAAAGGCGTCAAAACCACCGTTCCCGATACCGGCCGACAGCTCCACTTCGTCACCGATCCTGATCCGGATACTGGCAGTGGACTCCAGCTCCAACCCCGACGTGACCGAGCAGTTGATCAGCTCGATGTGGTTATAATCCTTACTCTCCAACGCTTCCGCAATAATGAACGGCAGATCATCCGAAGTGATACGTTTTTTTGAATCACCCAGCTCGACTACCCGTTTCAGCACCTTGTCGACATTCTCATCCGAGAGTGAGATATCCAACCGTTCCAGGTTTTTCAACAGCGACGCCTTACCGCTCATCTTGCCCAACGCATAGCTACGTCGACGGGCAAAGCGTTCGGGGCTCAGCTTGGTCTGATAGAGCCCCCCCTTCTTATCGCCGTCCGCATGAATACCACTAGTCTGGGTGAAGACATCGGCCCCCACAATCGGCGCATTGTCTGAAATACGTTTATTGGAGAAGTTCTCCACCATCTCGCTCAAGCGGGCCAGATGCGATTCATCGATCGAGAGTTTTAATCCCATGCGATCACGCACGTTCACCGCCACCTCAGCCAATGAGGCATTGCCCGCACGTTCACCAAGACAGTTAATCGTACAGTGAATCGAGCTGGCGCCCGCCTCTACCGCCGCCAGCGCATTGGCTGTGGCCAGACCGTAATCATTGTGCGGGTGGAAATCGAACTTGCAGTCAGGAAAGCGCTCAACCATATCGGTGAGGCTCGCCTGTACCTCAGCCGGTGACAACACACCTAACGTATCTGGCAGCATGACGTGGCCTATATCCAGGCCTTGTAAGCGCTCCATCAGATCGTAGACATATTGCGGATTATCACGGTAACCGTTCGACCAATCCTCCAGGTAAAGATTGACCTTCAACCCCTCTTTATGGGCATAGTTGATGGTCTTCTTAATATCACCGACATGCTGTGGCAACGTTTTACCGAGCTGATTTTTACAGTGGTTCTCACTGCCTTTTGCCAGCAGGTTGATCACATGGCCGCCGGTATCTTTAATCCAGTCGACACTGCGCTTGTAATCGACAAAACCGAGCACCTCGACCCGATCGGCCAGACCCACCGTCTCGGCCCAAGAGATAATATTGGCAACCGCCTCTTTCTCCCCTTCTGAAACACGCGCCGAAGCTACCTCAATACGATCAACCTTCAGCATCTCCAACAGGGATTTGGCAATATTCAACTTCTCTGCAGGTGAAAACGAAACCCCTTGGGTCTGTTCACCGTCGCGCAGGGTAGTATCGAGAATAGTGACGTATCGGGCCTTTTTTGCCATTAATCTTTTCCGGGATTTCTCAAATAGTAATTAGAGTGTTGCCTGCCAGTGCCCACCACTCAGCTACAACTCAGTCCGTAGGAGCGACTTGAGTCGCGACTGAAATCGCTCCTACGCTTGCAATATAGCTAATAGCCAGACAGCGACCCTGCTGATTCGGCGGTTTTAACTACTTATCAACCAAAGTGGTTTTCATAAAATTCTGAATAACTTCAGCGCCGGCTTCAAGAACCTCGCAACGGGTCTCTTTCTCCATCAGCCCTTGCAGTGACGCAGGCGGCTCCGCCTCCTGACCAATCGCCTCTTTCACCGCATCGCCAAACTTGGCCGGGTGTGCGGTTGCCAGACAGATCGCCTCAGGGAAATTCTCCGCCGCTTTCACACCCACGGCTGTGTGAGGATCAAGAATATAGCCACTGGTACGGAAGGTCTCGGCAATCTGTGCTTGGGTCTCCTCTTCTGATACCGCTGCTGCGAAGAACAGGCTCTCCACCTCACGGCGCTTCTCTTCAGAGACGCTCAGCTTGCCGCTGGTGGCCATTTCGGCCATCAACGTCTTCACCTGCTCGCTGCTCTCATCCATCAGAAAGTAGAGATAGCGTTCAAAGTTGGATGAGATCTGAATATCCATCGATGGACTGATGGTCGGCTGCACATCGCCCAACTGGTAGACACCGGTATTCACAAAGCGCGACAAGATGTCGTTGCGGTTGGTTGCCAAAATCAGACGCTGTACCGGCAGTCCCATACGCTTGGCAACGTAACCGGCGAAGATATCACCAAAATTACCAGTCGGCACGGAAAAGCTCACCTGCTGCTGCACATCACCACCGGTGACACGGCCCCAAGCGTAAAAATAGTAGACCACCTGGGCCAGGATACGCGCCCAGTTGATAGAGTTTACCGCGCCCAGGCTGTATTCATCTTTGAATGCCAAATCATTGAACAGCTCTTTTACGATACGCTGACCATCATCAAAGGTGCCTTGGATCGCGATGTTGTGGACATTCTTATCCAGCACCGTAGTCATCTGGCGCTCTTGAATAGGCGACACACGTTTGTGAGGGTGCAAGATAAAGATATCGATACGCTCCTGACCACGCACACCATAGATAGCGGCAGAACCGGTATCGCCAGAGGTGGCACCAAGAATATTCAGGTGGCCACCTGAACGCTCCAGTAGCAGCTCGAACAGATTACCCAAAAACTGCAGCGCGACATCTTTAAAGGCAGCGGTCGGGCCATGGAACAGCTCCAGAATGCGTCGATCACCCGCTTCCACCACCGGCGTCACCTCAGGATGATCGAAAGTAGCGTAGGAGCGCTCAACCAGATCGGTCAGCTCCTCGCGGCTGATATCCTCGCCCACATAGGGCCACATCACCTCGATCGCCAGCTCCTTAAAGCCCAGGGTTGCCCAGCGCTGCAGCGTGGTGTCGTCGATAGCTGGAAACGACTCAGGTAACAACAGGCCACCGTCGGTCGCCAACCCCATCATCACCGCCTGAGAAAAAGTGACGGACTGAACACCACCGCGGGTACTGATATAGCGCATAGCTCAATGTCCTCAACTGAATAATGCGTTAACTGAATATTGTGCTTCGGTGCTGGCCGGATACTCTGCCCCGACAACACCAAATTGTTATACGAAACCGATAATTATATCAGCCTCAACCGACACATGTTCGGGTGATTTTGCGCTATCTGGTGAATTTCTGCAGCCCCAATCTGCGAAGTTATTCAACAATCACTTGCGAATTTGTTAACAAACACATAACATACTGTTATATAAATAATTATTTGCAAATCACAGTAGCAGAACAGATGGTCGATCACCATCTGTTGAGATGAGGTCACCATGTCACATCTGGTCAACCACGGTCGCCGGGTCCGGAAACTGCGGGAACAGCGCGGGCTTACCCAAGCCGCCCTGGCGGAAAAGATGGCTATCTCCCCCAGCTATCTGAATCAGATCGAAAACGACACCCGCCCCCTCAACAAACGGGTGCTGACCAAACTGGAGCTGGCCCTCGGCGTCGATTTCACCGACTGGGCAGAAGATGAAGACCGCCGCGCCAACCTACTGCGCGAGGCCCTGAACGACCCCCTCTTCCGTGGTGCCGACATCCCAACCCAGGAGCTGCGCGAGGCGGTCTCCGCCTCCCCCCGGGTGGCAGACCGTTTTCTGCAACTGTTCCGCGCGCACCAACGGCTGCAAAACGACTACCAGACCCTGGCCGAATCCATCGCCGGTGAAGAGCGCATCAAAGCACTGCACGGCGCCCAGTTCCCCTACGAGGATGTGCGCGATTTCTTCTATCGGCGCAACAACCACATCGAAGCGATAGACGCCGCCGCCGAAAACCTCTTCGAAGAGCAGAACTTCAATATTGACGACCTGCAGAGCGATCTGGCCAACTACCTGCTACACCACCACAACATCACGGTAAAACTGGCCAGCGAAAACAGCGGCAACCTGCAAAAGCGCTACGATGCCGAGAACCGCATCCTCTACATCGGCAAGCCTTCATCGCCCTCGCGCCGCGCCTTCCATATCGCCCACCAAATCGGTCTGCTGATCTACGGCAAGATGATCGATCGCGAGATAGAGAACTCAGACCTCGCCAGCCTGCAGGCTCGCTCTATCTGCCGTGTCGGACTGGCCAACTACTTTGCCGGCGCACTACTGATGCCCTACACCCGCTTTCTCAACGACGCCAAAGAGCTGCGCTACGACATCGAAAGGCTCTGTGGGCTTTATGGGAACAGTTTCGAGCAGGTCTGCCACCGGCTTAGCACCTTGCAGCGACCAGGTGACAAAGGTGTTCCCTTCTACTTTGTCCGCGTGGACATCGCCGGCAACATCTCCAAGCGCCAAAGCGCCACCAGCTTCCACTTTGCCCGACTGGGTGGGGTCTGCCCCCTCTGGAATGTGCACGAGGCTTTCTCATCACCGGGAAAAATTCTGCGCCAGCTCGCCGAAATGCCAGACGGCAAAACCTACCTCTGCCTGGCCAGGACCGTCTACGAAAGTGGCGGCAACTACCTCAAGCCGGAAAGAAAATTTGCCATTGGACTGGGCTGCGAAATACGCCACGCCAATCAACTGGTCTACGCTACAGGCCTGGACTTGGAAAACCCTGAGGCCGTGGAGCCGATTGGGGTAAGCTGCCGTGTCTGCGAACGCCCCAACTGCCCGCAACGCGCATTTCCACCGCTGTCACGACGCCTCACCATCAGTGAGAATGCACGTAGCGCTTTTCCCTATCCATTCGAGAAGTCAGAAGATCAGTCCTGAATTCGAGAACCGTTACGGAGTCACACGCCTGTGGCTCCGTTCTTCTGATTACTCATCCGCTCCTCCCAATAACTCCCCTTAAATCCAACTGTCATCCCTCATTAACATTTCTTTCATACACACAAATCATTTGTATACACAATTACTATACTTGTGATTAATATTGTCTATACTCTATTAGAGTTTTAGTAAGGGGGATGACATGAAAGAGTTGTTGGCTTTTCTGTTTCTAGGATCTGTTTTCCTTTCCGCTCAGGCCGGGCCTGCCACCCACAGCGCCTGCAACAACCCCTTTTGGGACTACAGCGCCCAATCCCCTGATGAACTGCGCAAGATTGCTGAAACCTGCGCTTCAGAACAGATCTCTAACCTCTACTTCAGCCGCGCCTATCACATTGAGCTGTTGAACGAATACAAAGCACTGGTGGCCCTGAAAGCCTACAAAAAATCAAACGACCAGATGTATATCGAGCGGCAGCGCATGTTCATCGCACTCTCAGAAGCATTTGCCTATGACAAGTGGAAAAACGGCAATGATGCGGTTCTCAGCAACCTGATCGACCACTATGACCAGGCCATTGAAGTGACCGAATACCTGCTGTGGGGCAATGAAGTATTGGCCAGAAACAGCTTCTCAAAACCTTAAACGTCGCAATTTATCTTTTACACAAACCGCGATGACAGGCAGAATGGGGAGATCTATTGCTGATGGACTGACAAGCAATGCCCGATTATCTAGTTGACCCCGAAACCGACTTGGTAGAGAAGCAGTTCGCTGTAATCTACACACCCCGCAAACAGCGCAACCGGTTCCCCGAGAACTGCGTGTTTGTCATGACCTCTGAGGAAGAAGCCCATGCCCAGGCAGATCCTGACAACAACCGCCACGCTGCTCTGGTCTATGGCCCCAGTCGCTCATCAGAAGGGTTTCGGCTCTACTATTTGGTGGAATGGCTTTAGCTGAACAGAGGGTTTAAGACGCGGCCGTTAAGAGGCATCCTGAATACAATAAAACCAATGATTTAACAGACAACTGAAATTCACTTATCCCACACAATCCTATCCCACAAATTCAATAACTTCTTTCCGCGCGATGGATTCAACCACGAAAAATAGGTCAGTCGACCATATAGATGAGCTTTAAAGTCATCGACCCCATCGCGGTTCTGGCTCTCAGGTCCATACTTAATACAATTGTGCAAAATCGCTTTCAACTGATCCCAATCCTTACGACGACAATTCGGTAGCTCGTTTACAATAACCCCGGCAAGACATTGACGTTGTGATGACAACCTTAGGCGCGTTTTTCGATAATTGAGTTGAAAGCCTTCTTCGATAGCAATTCCACCAACCAACTCTTCCATGAACTTTGACATAGCGGCCAGCTTGTAAGTACCCGAGAACGCCATATCATCCGCATAACGTGTGTATTGAAAACCCAATCGACTCGCCAGGCCTTGAAGTCGACAATCCAAACGCCAGGCGCAGAGGTTCGCCAGTTGTGGCGACGTAGGCGCACCCTGGGGCAGATGCTTACTTTGAAGCCGTTTACGTACACTCCACGGCAGTTGTTTGAAGGGCTCACCGGCTAATGATGGCGAAATAGCATTGGTACAAAAGCCCTGTAGTAACCAGGCTATGTTTCCTGGATAACCAAGATGGCGAAACAATGCACCAATACGGGCCGTAGGCACTGAATGAAAAAAATCCTTTAGATCCAGGCGTAGAACAGCCTCCTGGCCTATATGAGGCGCTACGAATGTCTTGATAGATCTACCACGACAAAAACCGTGTGCACAGGGATGAGGTGGAATACGGTTAAGAATATCCTTCAAGATTAATCGTTGTATCTCCTTCAGGCGAGATTTCGGTATCTCTATCAAGCGAGGTTCACCTGTTCTTTTCGGAACCCAGGTATAACGGTAATGATGTAACTTCTCTATCACTACCCTACTCTGTTGTGCTTTGGAGTCAGCAAACCAAGCGATCTCTTTATCACGCAGCCCCAACCACAGCCCAACATCTTTCCATGTTGTGAGAGCAGGCAGTGGGAATGTGACCAGTCTATCAGGCTTCTCTCCCATCACGGGCGAATCGAGTAGTGGGCCTTGGATAGCCTCGCTCTCGAATACCACATCCAGTAATGGTTCATTGAGCAAAAATGCAACCAGCGGATCAATGGCGGGGGGCGACGATGTGTCGAAGTGAAAACAGAGCCTGGCGGTCAACTGAATGGAATCAGCAAAATCTGTCGATAAAACACGAGTAAGCCGATCAGTGATCGCTGAACGCTCCCATGCGCCAGACTGTATCGAAAGTGCGAGCCATCTCGCTTGTATAAATCGACTAGACAAGTAGCAACCGGTCTCCGACCTTTCTCGTAAATCCGGTGCCAATCTGCGTGGAGCGCAGCGACGTACCGGACATGTAATGTCCTGGCAAGACCTGTCCCCCGGGGTAACCCCGAAGATTTCCAAGATTCAACCGAGGTTAAATCGCGGAACAACTCGGAGACCGGCTGCAAGGTGTATATTGCAGGTTTTAATATATGAAGGTCAAGCCAGTTTCGATAACTTAGTTGTACAGCCAAACTGATGTCACACGCAGCAAATTATTTATTCTCCCTAAAATTAGGGCCATATTCCGTGCGTTAGATTTCATCAATTTCTCTATCGTCGATGTTCTCGTAAATGCTTTTCAATTGCCAGGCCTTTCTTGGCTGATTATACCTCGGCACCGAACATCTTCCTGTCAGAAGTTGGTGTCGGTTTTACCGGAGATGTTCATGCGCAAGCCACCTCGTTTGTTAGGTATATCTCTATATTCGAACAATATTCCCTTCCTTTGTTAGGCGGTACTTAGTGCCACCCTGAAACTCATACTCAATAATTGATAATACTTTTGGTTGAAAATCACACGCAATAATCATCACAGGCGCTATACACCGACCTTTCTTAATGTGAACTTTCCGTTTGCCAGCTTTAACAAAAACAGGGTTCTCATTTAAACCAACTAACTTTTCATCTATTTTGTATGCGACTGCATACTCATATGTTACTGAAATGAACCTGCCATCAGCTTCAATAGTGTTGTAAAGCGCAGCAGTTTCACCATTCATTAGCTTCACTGTGGCGCATCCTGATGCTATCAATCCGATTACAAGCGCAACAATACTCCGTGACATACCTTATTTACACCTAGAGCACATAGCATATATAGGACACCTAACAATCTGAAAACCTGGCACTACTCCAGAAAAAGAGTGCCCAGATACCCCGCGCCTATCACTTCAACGACGATCAGCCAGATGAACCCACCTCAGCCTAACCACCTTCCCTATAGTGCCACCACTATTGGAATGATAGAATACCCCCCGGATCACACACCAACAACAAGGAATGAAGTAGTAACATGTCTAACGTCACACTAAAACGCCAATACCAAGCCATGTCAGCAGCAGAGTTGCGCAATGTGCTCGAAAATGCCGTGCTCACACCAGAGGCTAGAGACGTGCTGCTGGAGGTCATGCAGGAGAAGCAAAACACTGATGAAATGAAAAAGCGCCTGTCAGAAGCAGTGGCGGCCGGCGACTTCTCGGAACTTGGCCCTCAAGAAATCGCCCTACTGGCCAAACAAATCATACTCACTACCGAAACTTCCCCCAGCGACATCCCCATCGCCAAGCGGCTGGAAATAATCACCGCCGAATGCGTGTACGGCATGAACCTGTTTCACGATATGTTCATGTCAATTTCCGACACCTTCGGCGGCAGAAGCAAAACCGCCCAGAAAACGCTGCGAAACGCCCGAAAAACCTGTCTAGCCGAACTTAAACGGGAAGCACTCATGATCGGCGCCGATGCAGTTGTGGGTGTTAACCTCGACTACAACGAAATCTCAAGCGGCAAATCAGGCATGTTATTCCTGGTTGCATCGGGCACTGCCGTAAAGCTACGCAAAAAAGCACCAACCAATTAACTTCTAAACTCGGTCAACATAGTTCTCTTCCATCAAAACTTTCTTGATTCAGTTAAACTCCAAATTGCTGAAGAATGAGTGCGAGGCATAAATTGAAAGATTTCTTTGCAGTCAGAAACAGCCGTAAGCCCATAATCCTTACTTCTTTCAAGCCAGATGTAGGATCAAGTCGCAAATAACTGATCTTGTCTTCTCTAAAACACAATTGGTTATTGGCGGGAAGAAGACTCATATGTGCTAGGAGCCTTCGTACACTCTCCACCATAAGCCATTAAAACCTCGCCCGTTTGTTGACCAACTAATATCATCACACAATCTCCAACTGTAAAGCCCGAGTGCTTGTTTAAAATGACTACTATTTTTTCATCTTCTGTTTCAATCGTATATCGATATGACATATCAGGCACTTCAACTTTATCATAGCCATTCACGCCTATACTTGCACCCATCATCGCGCCACCTATGGCGCCACCAATAACGCTACCAACTCCAAAAAGAAAAAGTGAATTATGATAATTATTCTCCGCCTCCTCTAACTCTGCTTCAAGATTTGGGTTTCTTATTTTTGCCTTATCTACGACCCTTCCAGGATATCCATCTTGTGCCTCAACTTGCTCATATTGCTCATATGTTGTCGCACACCCAACAATGGATAATGAAAGCAACCCAACTAGACCGCTCCTTGCTATAAAATTTTTCATTCGAACTCCTAACACCCGCAGTACGAGCCAAATTGGAGCGCAGCGGAAATTGTGTTCCGGTGACTATGCTTAATATTAATTGATCTTCTCCCCAGTCTAACGTTGAACTGCTGAGCTGATAAAGCGACCAAACCAAAGTCACATATAAGAGATCCAGTCTTGTAGTTCAAACTGCTATGGAATAAAGGTACTAACGATATCTTGGGTGCCCTTGCTCTACTCTAGTATTATTTAGGATCAGTGTAGAGGCTATTTAGCCAAATCTATTCATGGCTAAACAGTTTTTTTACACTGACCCCAAATATTTCATTGTCGACTTAAACACCTATTCCATTGGCTGGCTGATGGTAAAGGCACCGCGAATCATACCCGGTTTGTAGCCGCGGGCCTGGTCATTGGGATAGAGTTCGTCAAGCTTGGCAGCAACTTTGTCATCGATGCTCTCACCATGACACTTGAGGCAGGGCGCCTTGTCCAGCGGCGGCATACCGATCGCTTTCATGAAACGAAAGCGCTTGACACCGTTCTGCTCCACCACCTCGAAATGGGCCATCTGTGCTACAGCTTCACCGGCTGCGGCACGCTCCTCGAACTTCTTCAACACCCCGGTTTCCCACGCATCTGGGGCGTTGTTGGAGTTGCGCAGCTTGAGGCTGGTGCGGCCCACTTCCCAACCGTGTTTCTCAGACTGGGTCTTGGCTATGGAGGGTGCGATCAAGTTACAGACCTCGATGGCCTTGACCGGCCCACCAGTTTTCATTGCCCTGCGCAGTTCACCGCCGAGTTCAGTCATGAACGACTTGACGACTTCCTTACTCTCGGCAACACGTCTCTTCATCTCTTCCTGTTCTGCCATGGTCATGGAGAACGGTGCAGTGCACAATAGCGCAATAGCAATCACTTTTTTCATTCTATCTCCTCCTCTTCTGATGAGTTCTCATTTCAAACAGCAAATTATAGGGCGTACACACATACAGCACACCTGACATTTATTATCGCTATATAAGATATTTTTCTTACTAGCTGCCAGCAATATCTTGGGTATTCTGGTTTACTGTTCCATTCTCCAACAATAGAGAATCACTGGGTGAACGCTAAGTGATTCGACTATATCCTTTGCATAACGTTAGAGTGATTGACTAATTTAACTAACCTTAGCCAGAAGTGACAGCTACCGATGGCTTTGCCAACGTTTTTTTAACGCCCTTACAAACAACTTATCTTTACGGTCCATATTCGACACGAACAGAAGAAATTCACTGCCGTCTTTCCTGATGATAGTCACGGTTGAGTTTTCACCAAACTCACTTGCCCAATCAACTTGAATATCCTGAATTTCGCTGTATTCTGCCTGTTCCTTCTCAAACAAATCGTTCTCGTCTTTCCAATAGGAAAAGACATGACGCTGAGTAAAGCCATTGCCGTCGTCACTCACAAACATAAAGGCATCACTGTAGAAATAATCAACTTCATCATTCGGCTTAAGGATACCTCGTCTCTGCATAAACTTGATATCGTAGTCCAGTATCCAACCACCTTTCACGACAGCTTCATTTGGCATAACGCCAACTTCAGAGCCCATCGACAGAGCACACAAAGGTATGCTCAATAACGCCAACAGGTAGTGACGAAAACTCCACTTAGAGTTTTTCTTCAGCGCCGGTGACCCACTACCGTTGATAAACAGAATATAGTTGGCTAATGGCAACACCAGAAGCGCACTGAACAACAGCGAAGGCAACAACAAGGCATCAGCATTACCCGCTAGGAGGATCGCGAAAAATATCAGCGCCAATAATATCGCCAGCGATTTTCTGGGCAGGTGAGAGTTTTCAAAGCGCATATCACAATCTTCTTTGAGTTTACTCCACAGCGGGTAGTACCAGAAACCATAAAAGAAACCTCGGGCAATAGGCATAATCGAACTATTTTCTTGTTCCTTGATATAACGAAAGTTCCTGTAGAACCAGTACATGCCATAAAACCCAAATGTTAGAACCCACATGGCGGTTAACTTGAGCATCGAAACCGGAAAAAAGATATAATCCGCCTCATCCGGATTACGCCTGCGGTCAATTCGCCACAACAGGATGACCACTAGATACATCCCTCCATACACGACCAGTATCGTGGTGACAGTAAGATAGGATAAAAACCAGGGATCATCTTCTGAGGATGCAAACTCAGAGGGATATTGTCTGTAAATACCAAAACTATGGTAGTTTTCAGTCTTTTTAAGGGCGGCAATGTAATCCTGATAGTTTTCAGGCGGCACGTGATCAGACTTGCTTAAGTAAGCGTACTCTAAGGTCAGAAGGCGATTGGATTTATCAAACTTCACATCACTGCTAAAGCGAAAGAAGTCGTTCTCCTCCACAAAATGTTCATCTTCAAAATTCCAGCCATCCTCTTCAAAGCTAACCTCAATGACCTGTTTGATGTACTGCGGATGGGTCAAGTTTAATGGGTGAGCCCTATCTCTCTCGTCAGGTATTTTTAACGAGGGAGAGACAATATTCGCATAAAAATCCCCCAAATAACGCCCTTTATCGGGATTATCCTCCCAAAAGTTGTCTATGCTATACCGTTCAGTAGAGAGCAATATGTTGTCGAGAGTGTTATCCTGATATGCGATGGGCTCCTGCACTGACGTACCAGGGTAATATCGCTGAAAGAAGTCCAAATACTCCCGCTGTAATTGGTCGCGCCCTTTATTCGCCAAGCGACTACGCTGCCTCTCCGCATTCCACCCATAGTTCTTGTATTCCGAAGAGAACTCCACCTCACCTGCGGCGGACAGTACAAACCTGTCTTTGACGTACATCCCATACTTTGACTGCGTGGGCAGCATGCCTGACAACTCTAGAGTATCCGAACGTAATACCAACGCATGCCCATAATCCGGCTGGTGAATGCTATCTATTCCTCCATATTGATAGCTGCGGGTGGGATCCAACCAATAGTGCTTGCCTTTGTGCTTGACATAGGTAATCACATGATCAAAAGCATGAAT
>JAKSCN010000409.1 GCA_022360595.1 Chromatiales bacterium | reverse complement strand
TGAATATCGTCCTGACCGGAGATACGGCTCAAGTGGGTGACTTGGTAGTTGCCCAGCAGCACGCCAAAGGGTTCACCGCCGGGGGCGCCAAACTCCTGATGGTAGACTTTATTGAAAATCTCACTCTGATCGACTTCGATCGCCCGATCGAGATCTTTGGCGATTTCCGACCAGGCGACATCCAGCGCTTTCACTTTGACATTGAAGGGGTCTTCAATGCTCTCCACCAAATAGCGCACACCCTGCCATATCGACTCCAGTGATTGGAACTGTTCATGATGAATAACGGAATTCACCTGATCAGTGATCACATCGTCGATACGCGAGATCTCTCTATTCAGGGCAAAAATAAGCTTTCGCCGAATATTGTCCGACTCGAAAAAATCGAGCCCGAAATAGTCGATAAGCTCGTAAAGCCATGCACCACTCCCCGTTTCGGGAATAGGGCTTTCACGATTTTGCACCTGATTGTGGAAAGCGACTGCCTGCACCATTCAATATTAAAAATGACACCCCTCGCCGAGAGGGGTGCCACCCTTACCCGTCAGTCGCCACCCAGTTGAGGAATTTTCGCAACCATACGCATGGATGCGGTGAGCTCTTCCATCTGCAGCCAGGGACGCATCCAGGAGACCACATTGTATGAGCCCGGTTTGCCCGGAATTTCGGTAACCTTGACCTTCGCCTCTTTCAAGGGGTATTTGGCTTTCATGTACTGACCGGAGTCTGGGTTGTCATTGACATAGTTCAGAATCCAACGGTTCAGCCAGGCTTCAACGTCATCCGCTTCCATGAACGAGCCGATCTTGTCGCGGCCCATCACTTTCAGGTAGTGGGCGAAACGCGAAGTGGCCATGATATAGGGCAAGCGTGCCGAGATAGCCGCATTGGCAGTCGCTTCAGGCCGGTCATATTTGTCCGGTTTCTGTGCTGACTGGCCACCGAAGAAGACCGCATAGTCGGTGTTTTTGTAGTGGCAAAGCGGCAGAAAACCGAGCTTTGAAAGTTCAGCTTCACGACGATCGGTAATGCCGATTTCGGTTGGGCATTTAAGATCCAGGTCGCCATCATCACTGGTAAAGATATGGGTTGGCAGGTCTTCAACCTTACCGCCACCTTCAGCACCGCGAATCGCTGTGCACCAACCGGTTTTGGCGAAAGCCTGAGTCAGGCGCGTACCCATGACATAGGCAGCGTTCATCCAGCAGTAGTCGTCATGTGAGGCAGAGCGGGCGGTGCCGTCCTGATCGATCGGCGCCTCTTCATAACCGAAAGCTTCGATGGGTTTGGTCTGCGCACCGTAAGGCAGACGGGCCAATGCGCGCGGCATAGTCAAGCAGACAAAGCGTGAGTCATCGGAGTCACGGAAGCTGCGCCACTTAATGTACTCTTTTGAGTCGAAGATTTTTTCCAGATCGCGCGGACGGGTCAGCTCTGTCCAGCTCTCCAGACCAAACTGTTCCGGACTGGACGCCGAGATGAAGGGGCAAAAAGCCGACGCTGCAACGTTGGACATCTTTGACAGCAGTTCGATATCTTCAGGGTGGTTGGTGAACTCATAGTCACCAATCAGGGCGCCGTAAGGCTCACCACCCGGGGTGCCAAACTCCTCTTCATAGAGTTTTTTGAAGACTTCACTCTGGTCGAACTCTACCGCTCTGTCCAGATCCTTGAACAGCTCTCTTTTGGAGACGTTCAGTACCCGGAGTTTCAGAGAGGCACTGGTTTCACTCTCAGAGACGAGATATTTCAGACCACGCCAGGAGCCTTCCAGCTTCTGGAACTCTTCAACGTGCATCACTTCTGCTAGCTGTTCTGACAGCTTGGAGTCCAGCAGGGCGATCGCTTTGTTGATGGTTTTGGCGATATTGCGGTCCCAGACAACCGTGCCTCCCAACGCTTCATCAACCAATGTTTTCAGAAGATCCTTGGCCGTGGACTCCTCAGTCTGTTTGGTAGCGCCGATAACCTGGTCAAGCAGATTTGCTGAACCCTCTTCATGTACGACACCTGCCGCCTGGCTCTGCTGGCCGGAAAGATTAGTATCACTCATCTTTGCTTCCATCCTCTGTTGTTTCGGCATTCAGTTCACGAGAGAGATTTTCCATCTCGTCAGTATTTTGCAGAACCTTCTCCAGGAGCGATTCCAACTCTTCAGAGCGATCCGCTTTGGTGAGCAGGTCACGCAGCTTATTTCTTGTCTCAAGCAGGCGGCGCAGCGGTTCCACCTGTTCGACGATCTGTGCGGGCTCAAAGTCATCCATTGACTCAAACTTCAGATCAACGGCGATCTGGCTGCCATCGTTTTTCAGTTTGTTATCAACTTTGAAATTCAGCGCCGGCTCCATTCTGGCCATCACGTCGTCAATGTTGTCGCGGTCGATCTGAATGAACTTCCGCTCTTTCAGACCCTTTTTCGCTTTGCTGGCATTGCCGGTGAAATCACCCATGACACCCATTACAAAGGGCAACTCTTTCTGAATAACCGCCCCTTCGGTCTCTACATCGTAGGTTATGTGTACGCGCGGTTTTCTCACGCGTTCTAGCTTTTTGTGGATACTTTCGTTGCCCATTGTCACACCTCGTGTTTTTTCCTGAATTTTTCGGTAAAACTCCGTTTCTACCCGTTTTCTTTGGTCACACCGATTAGGCGATAGTATTGACTGCGTAACGTAACGTCATCGAGTAACTCATCCATAAGCTCAACCAGCCCCATTCTTCCCCAACGCTCCACTCTCTCCATCTGGTAAGAGAGCGGCGAGTGTGGCTCAGTGTCTCTGAAGAACTGAGTAAGCCTAGTGATTAAAATCAATGCCTCTTCCCTAGAACCGGGGTAATAGGTATGGACATTGTCAATTGTGTTGGCCTTGGGTTTTGCCTCGGCGCCAGTCGCCGCCTCTCCATCGGATGCGCTGTCCTCATCATCACTTGCATCAGCATCGCCGGATGGCAGTTCGCTGATTTGCGCCACATCCTTAATCGCCTGCAGGGATTGCTCCAGCGCATTTTTGATCTGTGAGCTGGGCGGCGCATCGTGACCACACTGTTCTGTTAAAAACTCTTCAATCGATAGAAAGCTGTCAACACATCGCTGTATGTTGAGCAGGCTCTCCTTATGGCTTTGGTAGTTGACTTCAGTCGCCGACTGCCTGAGCGCATCCAGAGTCTGCACCCCTCCATCGATCTTTTTATTGCGTTTGGCCTGGTCCGCTATCTGGGCCAACTCGCACGCTTTGGCATACTCCCAGCCTGAGATGATCTCTCCACTCGGCAGATCAACGAGCGCCGCCATTCTGATCGGCATGATAAGCGTACCTTCACCCGAGGCGCCGTTGAGACCGGTCAGTGGAAACAGCGTCGCCGCAATACCCTCTTCATCAGGCCGGGGGTAGAGGTTGGGCCAATACTGCTCCAGTAGCTGCTGCAGAAATTCAAAGGCATCGGCCAGTCCGGCAAAACCGTCTACCCGAACCGAGGCTTCGATCAACCATGCGGCCACCTCCAGATCCTTGCTGTGAGTCTGCAGGATGGAGAGCGCCTCGGAACGGACCTTTTTCCATTCGCCACTCAGTGAGTAGACATCATCCAGTGATAACGCCTTTCTCTCTTGGGAGCGGATGGTGTTTCGCAGATCACGCAGCTCGTGAAAAACCATGGCGGTATCGGCATCCTGACGGATATCGATGCCGACACCATCCGTAGCCGCAAGTGGTTCAAGCGCTGACGTTAAGCTCATTGTGGTTACTCCATCGCTCCGTCAATGCCATTTTTTTGCAGCTTCTCTTTGACGTTCTCAAGGAAGTTATCCGTCAAATTCTGTAGCTGCCGTACATCAACCAGCTCTTCGAAGTTATCGCTACCGGAGATCTCCGTGATCTCGATCACCACATCATCAGCGGGCAAAAAGGTTTTAATGTCGCTCTCCATAATAACGAACGGTACATCGCCAAAGTTATCCAGGGTGATGAGTGAGGTACTGAAACGTAAATCATTCAAAAGACTGACCAGATCCAGGCGTGTAGCGATTATCTCGGCCATGATCAGATAGTGGATAACGTAATCCTTCAGCTCCCTACCGGTTACTTTTTCCCGGTTGGTCAACTGCTCGGAAAATGTTGCCGGGTCAAAACCCTCATAGGACAAGATCCATTTGCCAGGGGTTGTGATGGTGATCTTCTTGGTATTGCCCCGGGAGTCAACCACCGATTTATCATACCGCCACGCGTAGACTGCCGGCATGGCTGAATAGATATCGATGGGCGCTTCCAGCGCGCGCGTAAAGTTGTACGGCTCCTTCTGGGTGACCGTGGCATACTTTTCCGCTAGGCGGTCAAAAATCTCATCGTACACTTTGGAGCCGGTATTTTTTGCCGACCGGATATAGCGCCCCAAAATGGTGTTCGGGTAGAAATTCGACTCGAGTGTATGCAGATAAGATTTCAGTCGCTCGTTCATGTAGAGCGAAAGATCTCTTGTCGCATGGCGAAGCTTTATAATGTCGCTTGTCGTTAGCTCCTTCACAAAATCACCCCTATAACTTTAATAACCGGAGAACCCATGACCATAACTGAATCAGCGGTTCCCTAGAGCTTATTTAACTGCTCAAGTAGCTGCTGGCATCTATTTTTGTAGAGCAGCGCTTGTGCGTGTTGAGGCTCCAGTGACAGCACCTTGTCGAACTCCTCAATAGCCAGGACCAGCTTCTGCTGCTGATACAGCGTCAACCCTCTCGCATAAGGCGCTTCTATCAATCTGCCCTTTAACTCTTCAATTTTTTTCAACGCTTCACTGGAAGGTTCCGGTATCTCTTTGAATGCCAGAAACGCTTCCGAAAAGGCCCCTTCGTCGTATAACGCAAAGGCCAACAGTTCGGCATCGGGTTCAGGCTCTTCAATGGTATCTTCAGAGTATACCGGCTCTACAGACTCACTCTCTGAGTCCGGCTCAGCCGACACATCCATATCGATTGATTGATCTTCCGGAGAGAGTTGCGCTGTCTCTTCCGCACTTGGCTGCGAGTCGGTTGCGATCTCTGTTGACGCTTGTTCAGACGCCGGTGCTACTGGATCAGCGGTAGCCACCTCGGCTTGATCGTTGGTCGTCGCTGATGGATTATTTGCAACCGGCTTTTCGGTTGAGCTTTCAGCCGGTTTCACCACCGTTTGATTATTAGGCGCCGGCTCACTCGACTGCGATGGCGTTGCCGTTTGGGTGGTTGCCACTGCTGGTTTGGCGGCTGCTGGACGCACTGTGGTGCGTCTACTGCGTTTTTTACGTTTCTTCCCGCCAGGCACGCGAATCTCATCATTCGGTTTGACTTCCCGCATCAGACCGTTGTAGCGAAGCAGTGCGATGTAATAATTTTCACTACCGTAGTATTTTCTGGCAATGCGTTTGATTTTGTCGCGCTCTTTGACTTTGTGAACAATCTCTCGTTCGGCATCCAAGGAGATCTTATGCGATTTAAAAAAGCGTTCTGGCGCAACTTCCAACTGCTTGATAAGGAGGCGCGCATCTCGGCTATAGGGTTCTACAAATAGCGCTTTACCCAGATAGCTGATCGCCTGATCGGGGTCCCCCGCGAACAGGATGGCCCGTTCGGAGAGTTTAATATTGCGCCAGGCGCTCAGCTTGGTCTCTTCATCAAGAAACCGAATACCGACCCGCTCTTCACCGAAGGAGTAATCGGCTATATCGGTAATTTGCGCTTGATCCTCAACCAGACCGACACGGCTGACCCCGCCAAGCTCTTTATCTATCCGCTCTTGCTCGCTGATCTTTTGATTACTGACACAGCCCGAAAGCAGCGCTGCATAAGTGATCAAAAGACAAATCGATAACGGCTTCATGTTATTGTTTCCCATCTATGATTACTGCAGTGACATTGTCATTGGCCTTACCCGCCAAGGCCATGTTGATCAGGTTGGATATAGCCCGCTCTTTATCTTCGCTGTAGTAGATGGCCTTCGCCATCTCCAACTGCTCCACTACGTTCGATAACCCGTCACTGCAGAGTAGAAAAACATCATCCTTGCCCACTTCAAATGCTTCCACTTCAAGCTCCACCTGTTTTTCCACCCCCAAGGCCCGCGTCAGGATATGGCTTGTGGGGTGAGTGGTTTCACTCGCATTGTCGTCAAGCAGCCCCTGCTTGAGTAACTCTTCAAACTGGGTGTGGTCTCTGGAGACCAGCTCAAAAGCTGTTCCCCGCAAGCGATAGAGACGGCTATCGCCAG
>JAKSCN010000651.1 GCA_022360595.1 Chromatiales bacterium | reverse complement strand
CTGGGTGGGCTGGTATCGACATGCACGTTGTAGCGCTCCAAGAGCTGCTCCAGCACCACCCGCATCTGTAGATCACCCAGGCCGCGAATCACCGTCTCGTTGGCGTGACTGTCGTGTTCGACAACCAGGCAAGGGTCTTCCGACATCAACTTGTGCAGGGCGTCTGAGAGCTTCTGCTCGTCGCCACGCTTCTGGGGTTTCAGCGCCAGGCCAAACAGCGGCATGGGGAAGGCTTCAGGCTGCAGGTGGAAGTTGTCTTCATCGTGAGAGTCGTGCAGCACAGCGTCAGGGTAGATTTCATCAACTCTGGCGACGGCGCAGATATCGCCTGGAATGGCGCGCTCCATCTCGGTCTGTTCACTACCCTGAATTCTCAATAGGTGAGAGGCTTTGAATGGCTTGCGGGCATCACCGATAAACAGTTGGGTATTCGGTGTAATAGTGCCCTGGTAGACACGGAAAAAGCTCAGCCTGCCACGGAAGGGGTCGTTGCTGATCTTGAAGACATGGGCAACGACATGTTTGTCTGGATCAGGCACTACCTCTACCGGTTCGGCAGCGTCACCTTCGCCTTTGAGAAAGTGGGGCGGGTTGCCTTCGCTGGGGTCGGGCATCAGGCGCACCATGATCTCCAGCAGTTGGTTGATACCTGCGCCGCTCTTGGCGGAGACAAAACAGATCGGCACCAGGTGTCCTTCGCGCAGCGCCTTTTCAAATGGGTCGTGAAGCTGCTCGGGGGAGAGTTCCTGGCCCTGTTCCAGGTAGAGCTCCATCAGCTCTTCATCCACTTCCACCACTTGATCGATGATGGTGGTGTGGGCTTCCGCCACACTGGAGAAGGCGGTCTCTTCACCGTCCAGCTTAAAGAAGCAGTCGAGCACTTTGTCGCCGGAGGCGGAAGGGAGATTGAGCGGCAGGCACTCACTGCCGAAGGCTTCACGGATCTCTTCGGTCAGGGTTTCCAGATCGACGTTATCTTCATCGATCTTGTTAATGATGATCATGCGGCAGAGATCGTCATTCTTGGCGTGCTCCATCATCGCCAGTGTGGCGGGCTCGATACCCGCTTCGGCGTTGATCACCACCGCAGTGGTTTCCGCCGCCTGCAGAACACTGAAGGCGCGGCCAAAAAAGTCGTTCAGCCCAGGTGCGTCGAGCAGGTTGATATGGGCATTGTCTTTTTCCAGATAGACCAATGCCGAGTCGAGTGAGTGCTCGTAACGTTGCTCCTGGGGGTCGAAGTCACAGACGGTGTTACCTTGTTCAATGGTGCCCTGGTTTCTGATGGCACCGGTGCGGTGCAGAAGGGCCTCTACCAGCGTCGTTTTACCGGCGCCTGACTGGCCCACCAGGGCGATATTTCGGATATCGTGGGTGGTGTAAGCAGGCATGCGTTTCTCCTAATTCGCTGAAGGTGGAGTGGGGTTCCACCGGGTTTGAAAATCTCTGCTCCGTGTGGACTTAGAGAATCCTTGTTGGCGTTTGGGTCAATCGTGACGACAATGATTTTTGTACTTTGAGGTCCACACGAAACACTACCTATTCAAAGTTTAATTGGACGTTACGTCCATGACGCCAATCAATAGATTGGCCCAACGACAACTTTTATTAAGGAATTATTTACCAAAACGGCGGCGCCTGCCTTGGTAGGCGGCAATTTGTTGAATAATGGGTTGGAGCGGGATTTGGGGGAGGCTGTGAAAGGTCGCTATCGCCTGGTTGATCAGGCCGTGGATATCTTCGATAACCCGTGGAGGTTGGGTTTCCGGGTAGAGCAGGGCATGGAGGCCGCGCATGCCGCCGACCTGGATTTTCATCGATTTGGCGTGGGAGAGCACCTCGCCCTGCTGATTGGATTTGAGGGCGAAACGGGCTTGCTCACGCAGCAGATCGATCAATTCGGCGCACTGCTGCTGGGCGTTATCGTGTTGGCAGTGAACACCCTCTCTCTCCGCCAGGCAGAAGCGGTTGGCCTTACTGCAGCGGCAGAGACCAGATAGTACGCTTTTTTCGAACAGGCAGGCGCGTTCATTTATCTCGCGGTAGGTTTTACGGAAGGCGTCCTGATCCATGTGGGCCTAGCCTTTGCCGGTGAAACGCTGAATCATGCGGCGATCTCGTTTGCTCGGTTTTTCCGGCGCGATCTTTGGCGCTGCCGCCTTGAGAATACGCTGCTCTTCGATGATCTGCTCGCGCTTTTCGATACTCTCGGTCGTCTCCTGATAGAAATGGATCGCTTCCGAGGCCGGGCGGCGCTGCCTGGGGATCATCAATACAGTGATATCCCACTCCAG
>JAKSCN010000419.1 GCA_022360595.1 Chromatiales bacterium | reverse complement strand
TAGCGACACTTGAAAGCCCTAGGAAATAGGGTATTCCCCCAATCCCCTTGTATGCTGTCGCCGATCAGCAACGGTGGGCGGCCTTTGTCAGGCATCGGGCGCATCCGGAAGTCGGTGCAACCAGCGGTTGCAGAGCGCACATTTTCATTGTTAGCGAGATAACAGTTCAAAGAAATTCTGCCAATAATTCGTGAACCCTGTCGCCAATCGTAACTGCCCCGTCTGAGGTCATTCACGGTAGGTCAAAATACCTCCCACTTTTCTGTGAAACAGGCCTAAGTCCCTGCAAATCGAGACTGTCAGTTTACGGCGACACAATCCTTTCGAATGACTGGGCGTCTAGTCAGTCTGGTTTTGTTAATTTGTTAAAAATCAATGTTTTGCTGTTGTTGGCACAATCCTTGATAACCGCAGTCCTGAATTGATTTCTTCAGCGAAGAGGATTGTTACGAATGACGAAACTGGATGCTATCCCAGTTGCGGTTGAACACACCGATCAGGGTGCCGGTGCGGCGGGTAATGCACTTGCCATCTTGCATGAGATTGAAAGCATGCTTGAGTCGCTCGCGGCGACCGGGCAGGCCAATAGTATCGATCTGCACCATGCCCCCCTGTCCGGGGGAGAGACTGAGTATCTGAAAGAGGTGCTCGGAACCGGTGAGGTGAAGGTTGAACTGGATGCCCTCGGCACAACCCGCCTGCGGGAGACCGCTGTGGCCGGTGTCTGGTGGATCACCCACTACAACGCTTTTAACAAAGTACTCGGTGAGTTCATCGAAGTGACGACCTGCCCGGAAATGCTCTGCACCTCTGCCCAAGACCTGGCTGGCGGTGTGAAGCAGCTGCGCTCGCGAATAGCGACCCAATCACAGGTTACCGATCCTGAAGAGATCGCCAAAAAGTTAAATGCGATGGGGCTCGATTCCAGTGCCCTCCAACCCAATGCAAACACGTCAGTAAAACGGAGTAACAACAATGCCGGGTAAAGAGACATTTGCCGAACATTTAAAACGGCAGGGCGTATCACGCCGCTCGTTTCTCAAGTTCTGTGCGCTCACGGCATCCAGTTTGGCACTGCCGGCGGGTGCAGCCAAAGCCATTGCCCAGACTCTGGAAACAACCCCACGCCCCACAGTGGTCTGGTTGTCCGCCCAGGAGTGCACCGGCTGCAGTGAGAGTCTGTTGCGCTCATTTGAGCCGTCGATCGAACACCTGATTTTGAGTGAAATCTCGCTCGATTATCACAACACTTTGATGGCAGCTTCCGGCGCCGCAGCCGAGGATGCGCGCATCGAGGCCATTGCGGAGGGAGGTCATGTCCTCATTGTGGATGGCTCCATTCCGCTCAACGATGACGGTGCCTGGTCCATCATCGGCGGTGTGTCATCCCTGGAGGTACTTCAGGAGTCGGCCGCCAATGCAGCACTCATTATTTCCGTGGGTAACTGTGCGTCGTTTGGTGGGATACCCGGCGCCAACCCCAACCCGACCAATGCTCATAGCGTGGATGATCTGATTCAATCGGGAGAGCTCATTACCAGCGCCCCATTGATCAACGTACCTGGCTGCCCACCGATTCCGGAAGTGATTACCGGCGTTATCGTGCACTTTCTCACCATGGGCATGCCACGGTTGGATGATCTTAAGCGGCCAACGGTCTTCTTCGGTCAGACCGTCCACGATACCTGCACGCGTCTGGATCATTTCAATGCGGGGAATTTTGCAACCAGCTTCGACGATGAGGGCGCCCGTCAAGGCTTCTGCCTGCTGAATCTCGGCTGTAAAGGTCCGGTGACCTTCAACGCCTGCAGCACCACCAAGTGGAACGGCGGCACCAGTTTCCCCATGCACTCAGGGCACGGCTGCCTCGGTTGTTCCGAGCCGGGCTTCTGGGATCGTCCGGGAGGCTTCTATAAGCCCCTGTTCTAGTCGTCGCTACCTGAGAGCCAAACCAGTTTTAGTGAGAACCATCATCTTTAGATGAGGAATAGTTATGAATAAAGTCGTTGTTGATCCAGTCACTCGCATCGAGGGGCATTTGCGTATCGAAGCAGAGACCGATGGCAGCGGAATCATCACCCGGGCATCCAGCTCCGGCACCATGTTGCGCGGTATCGAAGTGATCATGCAGGATCGCGATCCACGGGACGCTTGGGCATTCACCCAGCGAATCTGTGGCGTCTGCACCTCTTCCCACTCCATCGCAGCCGTGCGCGCGGTGGAAGATGCGCTGCAATACCCGATTCCCGAAAATGCCAGAATCATCCGCAACCTGATTAATGGCGCCCAGTATGTCCATGACCATGTGGTGCACTTTTATCACCTGCACGCCTTGGACTGGGTGGACGTTGTCTCCGCGCTCAAAGCCGATCCGACGGTCACTGCCGAGGCGCAGAAGTGTATCAGCCCCAACCGCACCGAGAATATCTCCGCCGCCTACTTCAGTGAAGTGCAGACCAAGCTGAAGAACTTTGTTGAATCGGGACAACTGGGGATCTTCAAGAACGGTTACTGGGGTCACCCCGAATACAAATTGCCACCGGAGATCAATCTGCTGGCGTTTGCACACTATCTGGAGGCCCTTGGCTGGCAGCGCAGCATTGCCCGCCTGCACGCGGTATTCGGTGGCCGTAATCCGCACCCCAATTTTGTGGTGGGCGGCGTTCCTTGCGCCATTAGTAACGAAGAGGGCGATACCCGCATAGATGGCGAAGGCCTGTCGTTGGTAGGTGAACTGATCCGTGAGGTGCAGACCTTTATCGATCAGGTCTATCTGCCGGATACGCTGGCGATAGCACGCTTCTATCCCGAGTGGTTCAAGAAAGGGGAAGGGGTCGGCAACTTCCTCACCTTTGGTGATTTTCCGTTGACCACACCGAGTGCCGGGGATCATCTGCTCGACACCGACAATCTGCTGATTCCACGTGGCATCATTCTGGACCGGGATCTCACCACTATTCATCCGCTGGATCTCAATGATCCTGAGCAGATCCAAGAGTTGGTCAGCCACTCCTGGTACGACTACAGCGTGGGCAAGGATACCCCCTTGCACCCTTATGACGGTGAGACCAACCCCAACTACACCGGTCCGCAGCCGCCTTTTGATTATCTGGATGTGGACGGCTCCTACTCCTGGATCAAATCACCGCGCTGGCGTGGTAAGGCGATGGAGGTGGGACCGCTCTCCCACGTGCTGATGCTGTTTGCCACCGGCCATGAGGCCACCCAGGAGCTGGTCAATAGTTCCTTGCGGGACCTCAAGCTGCCGCTCAACGCCCTCTACTCGACCATGGGACGTACCGCAGCCCGGACCCTGGAGGCCAAGATTATCGCTGACGAGATGTACGGCTGGTACGACCAGCTCAACGACAACATTCAGTCCGGTGACCTTCGTGTCCACAACGATGAGTTCTTCGATCCTGCCACCTGGCCGGCACAGGCCCGTGGTGCAGGTTTCCTCGAAGCCCCGCGTGGCGCCCTGGGTCACTGGATTGTCATCGAGGATGGCAAGACCGCCAACTATCAGGCCGTTGTACCAACCACCTGGAACGCCGGGCCGCGCACAACAGATGCCGCTGGCAATGAAATAACCGGTCCTTATGACGCGGCGCTCGCCGGGCACTCGCTGCACGACCCGAATCAACCCCTTGAGATCCTGCGCACCATTCACAGCTTCGACCCCTGCCTGGGTTGTGCCGTGCACCTGGTGGGGCCGGATGGCGATGAGCTGATTCAAGTCAAGGTGCAGTAGCCAGATCTGATCTGCATGCCGGAATAAATAAACATCGGGAGATATGTGATGTCTGATAAGCCCCGCTTGGGAGTGCTGTTTACGCTGTTCTCGCTCGTTGCGTTGAATTCAAATGTGTCTGTAAGTCACGCCAAGGCCGGTTCATCCTTTGGGCCTGCCGTTGATGCAGCCTGTCAAAGCTTCAACGGCACAACACCCTTTGCCGATCAAAGCTGTGCGCTCTGCCATAACCCCACTGATTTCGGTCAGCGAATCGATCCCGAATGGGGCTGGTGGGAGTCGGGTAACTTCACGGCATTTTGTCCGGAGCCGGTGAACCAGGCCCCTAATGGCACTATCGATAGTCCCACAAGCAATCTCACCGTCACTGCGGGTGAGGCGGTGACCTTTAACGGTTCGGGTAGTGATCCGGATGGCAACCTGCCGCTCACCTATGCCTGGGATTTCGATGGCGCGGCAGCGAACAGCAGCGCGGAAGATCCCGGGAGTATCACGTTCAATACGGCAGGTACATTCACTGTATCGCTGGTTGTGACTGACAGCCTTGGATTGAGTGATTCAACACCTGCCACGCGCAGAATCACCGTTAACGACGCAGCTCCCACCTGTACCGATGCCGATGGCGACGGTTTCTCCATAGAAGGCGGCAGTTGCGGACCGGTGGACTGTAACGATGGGAATGCGGCGATCAATCCGGGTGCGGAAGAGAGCTGCAGTGACGGTATCGACAACAACTGTAACGGGTTGATCGACAATGTTGATCCCGTTGCCGTGAACTGCCCGATATCTCAGGCCTGTATCGACAACGATAACGACATGTTCAGTCCCGAAGGTGGCATCTGCGGCCCCATCGATTGTGACGACTTCGACGCTGCAGTAAACCCGGGCGCCCCGGAATCATGCGGCGACGATATCGACAACGACTGCAATGGTGCAATCGATGGTAATGATCCGGAGTGTAATGGCGGCGACTGCCTGGCTCAGCTCTTTTCTGATGACGGTGGTAACGGTGGCGCCGATTTCCGAATCCAAATTGCCGACTGGGATGCCCATGACCGCAAGCTGGAAGTGGAAGGCGATAAGGCACCCCGCAAAGCCAGAGTAAAACTCTTCAACGCCAAGACCGGCAAGCTGTTGAAAACCACCAAGGTGGAAGACTCAGGCGAGTGGAAGTTTGAAGTCGATAAGCCTAACCCCGTTCCCTGCAGTATCCGGGTTGAAATTGGCGACCAGTCTGCCGTGCAGGATGTGACCAATGCACCGGCTGGCTGTGACAACTCTGCTACAGGAAGCAACGTCAAGATCAAAAAGGCCAAGTGGAACAAGAAAAAGCGCAGATTAAGAGTTGAGGGACACAAGGCGCCTGCGGGTGCACTGGTGAAGATTCGAAATATGACTGATGGCGAGCTCTTGGGCACCACCACCGTAAAAAGAGACGGCAAGTGGAAATTCAAGGCAAAAACCGGATCAGCCCCATGCCGTATCCGCGCTGAAATCAAAGGGCAGTCTGGGGAGCGGAATGTCAAAGGCGCTCCCGAAAAACTCTGCGGTGACGACGACTAAGCGGAAAACCGCTCCCAGGTTCGAAGGCAGTTATCTGTATTCGAACCTGGGAGCAGTCATCGATTATTGCCTGGGTCCAATACTTAGCGGTGTAGGAGGGGTCTAGGCGGTTTGCAATGTAATACCTACACCAAAACAATTAATTAGGAGAAGCGATGAGGAAGTTCAATAGAAAACTGTCTAGTGTGTTGGTCGCACTGACCGCGCTGGGAATAAGTGTGCATGAGGTCCAAGCTAAAGATAGTGATAAGTACGGCCCCGCTATCGATGCGTTCTGTATTGATGCGAATGGCTCAACACCTTTTGCCGATGCGCCACCGGCCCTTGGCCAACCCGGTTGTGGACTCTGCCATGCGCCATCATTTGTGAAAGAGCCCGAGTGGACATGGTGGCGCCAGGGGGACTCCAGTGGTGACTTCAGTCCGTTCTGTCCAAGTACACCTGTAAATACATCACCAATGGCCAATGCCGGTCCCGATCAGACCGTCACAGAGGGTGATACCGTTACGTTGAATGCGGGCGGCTCCAGTGATGCGGACGGTGATCCTCTCACCTATCAGTGGACATTGACCGTTAAACCGGCAGGTAGCACAGCGGCGCTGTCAGATCCGAATACGGTAACGCCAAGCTTTGTTGCCGAAGTAGATGGTGAATACCAGGCCCAATTGATCGTCAACGACGGCACTGAGGATAGTGCACCGGATACCGTGGTGATCAACACCCAGCCAGGCAACACCGCACCGGTAGCCAATGCAGGTCCCGACCAGAGCGGTACTGTAGGTGACACCATTACCCTGAATGCCGGTGGCTCCAGCGATGTGGATGGCGACAACCTGACCTACCAGTGGTCTTTGGTCTCCAAGCCCGCGGGCAGCTCCGCTGCACTTTCCGATCCTTCTGCCGTATCGCCTACCTTTGTCGCGGATGTGGAAGGTGAGTATGTCGCACAGCTGGTTGTCAATGACGGCACGGTAGATAGCGTTGTGGATAGCGTTACTGTTACCACGCAAGTGGGTAACACCGCGCCAGTCGCGAATGCCGGTGTTGACCAGACAGTTGTTGCGGGTGATACCGTGGCTCTGGATGCCAGTGGCTCAAGTGACGTCAACGGTGATGCACTCACTTATCAGTGGTCATTGATCTCTACACCATCGGGTAGCTCAGCGGCGTTGTCAGACCCGACCGCAGTAGCACCTGAATTCGTTGCGGATGTGGAAGGTGAGTATGTCGTGCAGTTGCAGGTCAACGATGGCCAGTTGGACAGTCTGCCCGATACCGTGACCATCACCACAGCATCTGGCAACAGTGCGCCAGTGGCTGATGCCGGCGCCGACCAGGCAGTACTGATCGGTGATACCGTGATGCTGGACGCCAGTAACTCCAGTGATGCGGACGGCGATGCCCTGAGCTATCAGTGGTCACTGATCACCAGGCCTGCAGGCAGTGCGGCAGCCTTGTCTGATGCAGCTACTGCAATGCCAAGCTTTATCGCGGACGTTGAAGGTGAGTACGTGGTACAGGTTGTGGTCAACGACGGCCAGCAAGACAGCGCACCTGATACCGTGGTGATCACTACGGCGCCAGGTAACATTGCGC
>JAKSCN010000095.1 GCA_022360595.1 Chromatiales bacterium | reverse complement strand
CTGGTATTTAAGCCATCTTCTCATATTGTTTATAGAAAACTGGTGTTTGGTGAGTAACAACTTGAATTAGATGGATATCAAGAAAGCTTTAGGTAGGGTTGAAAGAAGTATCTCCTTTAATTAACGCATAATTAAAGAAACAAAATCCACCATATAAGCGTTATTAAGATAACGCCACTGCGATCTATCAAAGCTCGTATCTGTCGTGTGCTATTGGTGATAGTGGATAGTTTTCTCCTCGATTCAAGATGCAAAGCCTCTATACAAAAAGTCTTCTGTATCAGCTGGCCAGTGATCGCTTGGTTGAAATGGAGGTAATATGAAAGCACTTAGTAGAAAAGTAGCGTGGGCGCTTGTTGCATTGATTACCATTTATCCAGGAATGGCTATGAATCACTCCATAGCACAGGAAGATAAGGAGATAACCTGCTTAGCGCAAAACGCATATCATGAAGCACGAGGTCAACATGAAGTGGGTATGCTTGGTGTGACTTTTGTTGTCATTAATCGGATGAAATCCAAACGCTTTCCTAATAGCGCCTGTGAGGTTGTTTGGCAGAAGCGCCTTAACAGGGCGGGGAACTGGATACCCCAGTTCTCCTGGACGCTTGATGGAAAATCCGACGAGATAACGCATTTTTCCAGCTGGTCAAAAGCCCTGGAATTGGCATCTGATGCATATCATGAGCGAGTTGTGTCGCCTGTGGGACAGGCGGATCATTATCATCGGAAAGATATCACTAAGTGGTGGTCAAAAAAGATGGCCATTGTCGCTGAGATTGGTGATCACCTCTTTTTTGACTCTAGGCGTCAGCGCACCAGTTCATGAAGCAGTAGATAAGATAATCATGGTTACAGTAGTACAATCAATAGAAGAAGTTGCAAGCTAAAAGTATGAGTTAAATACTTCATGGATGAAGTATTTAACTCACTTGCGTTCTACTTCATTGCGTCGTTTATAAATTTCTCAATTTTTCAGAATAGTTATACCTGCCTTTGAATATTCCTTAGCGTACTGCTCTCTGCCTGGCCTTCAATTAATGTGGGTACTGTTGTCTGGATGTAGTCAAGAAAAGTGGCTATGTGTTCTGGTATGGCCCGGTCTGAACGCCATATCCATTCGTAGCTAAAGTAAGCGGGTTGGTTTTTTTTAATAAAAAGCGGATAGACCGCCTTATTGTCGGGAGATATCTTTGCCTTGGGTAGAATGCCGGCGCCAATACCGAGGGATGCCCAGTCTTCAATCACTTTGTAGGTCATCGCCTGTCCAGGATAAGGTTGCAGTGTTACGCCTTGGGATTTAAGCAGTTCGGTTAAGGCGTTGTTTAGGCCGCAGCCACCGCCAGTAAGAATAATAGGGGTTTGGGGGAGGTCCGATATTTTGAATGCCAGGCGGTTTGCCGCGTGTTCATCGTCCAGTGCGGGCAGGTAGTAGAGGTTGTCTTGATAGAACCGGCAGGAGGCTTCTCCTTCTTGTGTTTCAGATGATGGCACAATCTGTATATCTATCTGCTCTTTACTTAGTCGTGTTGACAGATCATCAATAAAACACTCTTTGAAAAATAGCGTGATCTCGGGATAGGCTTGCCGGAAGGGCGCCAATACCTGGTTGAGTCGTTGCATATCCACCAGCGGTGAGAAGCCGATGCGGAGTATCTTGTGAGCCGGGTTGTGGTATGACTCGGCCGATTTAAGTAGCTCATCGCGGCTCTGCAGCACTTCTAGAATTTGCGGAAGTATGTATTCCCCAAAAGGAGTCAGTTCGACTTTACGTGTAGTTCGGTTGAACAGTCGTCCGCCCAGCTCCTCTTCGAGTTGTGATATGGCGTTGGAGAGGGTGGGTTGGGTGGCAAAGCTGAGTTCGGCGGCTCGGCTGAACGAGTGGGTTTTCGCGACATGGGCGACAAATTGGAGTTGTTTCAGATTCATAGTTAAATTTATTCAATTATTTAATAAATGCTATTTGTAAATAGAATTTCTCTATTAGTGTAGTCAACCTTATGCTCTATTTCACGGTATTTCAACAACTAAGGAGATCGGAAATGAGTGCTCAACGTATGCTGTTTTTGACTGTCGCTGCCCTGGTTTTCGCGGGTATTGGTCTGTCGGGTTGGGATAAGGTTCATTGGTTGCTCTACGGGCTTGCCGGTATGTTGGTCTTTGCTGGGGTAACGGGTATATGCCCTGGCTTCATGCTCTATAAAAAACTGGGCTTCAAATAGAGATGAGTACCGTTGACCGGCCGGTGTGACATCGGCCGGTAGCGGTGGGTCGCTTGGTCGGTTGGGGGGAGCAAAATGAACACAGGGATTATTGAGGTATTAGCATTTGGTCTGGTGGCGATTATTGCTGGCTTCTTTCTGCTTGTCAGCATGGTTCGTGAGCTTGCACCGAATGAACGACGTAAGTGGTTTTTGGGGATCGGTCTTGGCACAGGCATTATCGCCTTTAGCTTGAAGATTGGCCTGATTGTTGTTTTTAGTATGTTTCCGGGGCCGATGTTGGCGCTATTTCCTGAGCGTGAATTCGATCAGTTTCCCGTAGATGACTTATTTAAGGGAGAAGCCCTCTCTACAGGGAAGGTCGCGTACACCTGGCAGGCGCTTCCTATGACAGCGCCATTTCCTAAGGATAATCCGCCGTCCCCTGAAAAAATTGCGCTAGGAAAGAAACTATTCTTTGACGCCCGCTTATCTGCCGATGGTTCTCTCTCCTGTGCCTCTTGTCATGAGATCTCGGTGGAGAAAGGGGGTAGTGACGGCCTTCCTGGCTCAATTGGTATCCACGGCCAGCAGGGTGGTCGAAATGCGCCTACAGTGCTTAATGCCGCTTTTCAGCAGGTGCTGTTTTGGGATGGGCGCGCCGCTTCTCTGGAAGAGCAGGCCAAAGGGCCTTTGATCAATCCTATTGAAATGGGAATGCCTTCACTGGAAAGTGTTGTGGAAACAGTGAACAATATTCCTGAATACAGGACAGCATTCTCCCAGGTATTCACCACTGAACAACCAATTACCATCGATAACATTGCAAAAGCTATTGCGGCCTATGAGCGCACGCTGATCACGCCGGACTCACCCTATGATCGGTTTGTAAAAGGGGATCGCAGTGCGCTTTCAGAGAAGCAGATTCGCGGTATGGCCCTGTTTGAATCATTAGGCTGTATTCAATGCCATTCGGGGCCCAACTTCAGTGGCGCCAGTCTGTTCGGTGATAACACGCCCTATCGTATCTTTCCCGCGATTCCTTATACGGAGTTTGAGATTCGTCACCGGCTCAGTGAGGATCTTGGTGCAGCCGTAGGAACATCCGATTCTGACCGAGGTGTCTGGCGTATACCTTCACTCCGCAATGTCAGCCGGACCGCACCCTATTTTCACAATGGCTCGGTACGGACGCTTGAGGAGGCAGTTCGTATCATGGCGCATGTGCAGTTGGATAAACGGCTGAGTAACGATCGTGTCGATGACAGGTCGATACGTTGGTCCGAGAGAGACAGACAGTTTAACGTTGTAACTGATCAGGCTATCAGCGATACAGAAGTGGAAGAGATTGTGGCTTTTCTCGAAGCGTTGGACGGTGAGCTGCCTGCTCAATATTGACTGGAAGGAGTGGTGTTATGCCATTCAAACAACGTATGATGTTGATGGTTACCGCCAAGCTGGTTTTCATCGGAATCTGGTTGTCGGGTTGGTCAGATGTCCATTGGTTTCTCTATGTAACCCCAGTGCTGTTTACGCTTTTCAGTGTTACGGGTGTTTGCCCGGCGACGATTAAGCAGAAATATTTTTCTGCACCCT
>JAKSCN010000209.1 GCA_022360595.1 Chromatiales bacterium | reverse complement strand
TCGGAGTGCCCCAGGTCATCCTCTTCGTAGTCGTCCTCGTCATAATCGTCTTCGTCGTCATCTTCCAGCGCCTCTTGGGCTTCGATGGCGTCGAGCTCTTCATCCAACTCGGCTTCGGTGAGCGGCACAAAGCGATCAGTATCTATGCCTTCGACAGGGTCCGGGTCTCCGTCAAAACCGGGAATGGTGTCGGATGCCGCCGCTACTGCGGCCCCACCGGTACCACTGGGACTTGCAGGTGTTTTGTTACCCGATGAGGAGCTGGACTGATCTGGGTCATCGCCGGGTGACTGCTGCTCGACCTCGGCTTCGGCCTGCTGCTCGCGGATCTGCTTCTGTTTGTAGATAAACCGTGAGAAGAAGACACCTATCTCAAACAGCACCCACATGGGCAGCGCAAGCAGTGTCTGGGAGATCACATCCGGCGGGGTCAGGAACATGCCGATACAGAAGGCGCCCACAATCACATAGGGGCGTTTCTGGGCCATCTTATCGGGCGAGGTTACCCCCATCCAGACCAGAATAATGGTGGCAATCGGTACCTCAAAGGCGAGGCCGAATGCGAAGAAAAGGGTCAGCACAAATTCCAGATATTGGGTGATATCCGGCGCCATGTTGACCCCTTCCGGGGTGGTGGCCACCATGAACGAGAAGACCAGCGGGAAGACCACGTAGAAGGCAAACAGCGCGCCCATATAGAAGAGCAGCGCACTGGAGGCCACCATCGGCATCAGCACCCGCTTCTCGTGCTTGTAGAGGCCAGGCGCCACAAATGACCAGAACTGGTAGAGGATAAACGGCATGGCAATAAAGATTGCCGCGACCAGACTCAGCTTAAACGGCGCCAGGAAAGGTGAGATAACCCCCGTGGCGATCATCTCATGACCTTGAGGCAGCTTCTCCAGCAGTGGCTTGGAGACTATCTGATAGAGGTCATTGGCAAAGGGAAAAAGCACTATGAAGATGGCAACCACTGCGATCACCGCACGCATCAGACGATCGCGCAGTTCGATCAGGTGGGAGACAAACGGCTGCTCCGACAGTGAATTATCCGCTGATTGCTTCTCGTTGGTCATCTGTGCTGCTGCGACGGAGACTAGGGCTCTTTCTTTCCTTCATTGCTGTCGGTATCCGTATCATCCGTGTGGTAGCTCTTCTGGGCATCCTGCATTACCGATTCAGTCTCATTTTTAAGATCCCGAACGGTGGAGGTGGTCTCTTCGATCACCTCCTCTAACGGGTTCATTTTTCTCTTCTGCTCTTCGAGGATCTCTTTCAGCTCTTCGGCTTTGATCTCTTTGTCGATTTCGGTCTTTACGGCTGAGAGCATGGTGCGCCCTTTCCCTAACCACTTACCCGCGGTATAGGCCAATTTGGGCAGACGCTCTGGGCCGACCACCAACAGGGCCACCAGACCGATAATCATCAATTCCCAAAAACCGACATCAAACATGGCTTAACTCTTTAACTAACAGAAGAGTAGGACACTCAGGCAAACCGATCAGGAGTTCTCCTTCTCTTTCTTGGTCACTTCGCCTTCGATGATGTCTTCTTTATCTGCCTGCTCGAGGCGCTGGGCATCCGCGTCCTTCTCACCGTCTTTCATTGCGCCTTTGAAGCCTTTTACGGCAGAACCAAGATCAGAACCGATATTTTTCAGTCGCTTAGTGCCGAACAGCAGCAGAACTATTGCCAGAATAATCAACAGCTGCCAGATACTGATACCACCAATTCCCATTCTCTATCTCCAGATAACTAAACAAGCCCGGTGAAAATTAGATACCAGGCCCGTTGGATAATTCAATTGTCTCACCGGCTCGGTCTACGCCCAGATCAAGCGAGATCAGCCGATAATACCCGAAAAATGGCAGCTGCGCAGGGTTTAATTCTCACCCTGGTCACTGCTTGCGATTGGCCTTCTCCTCAAGGCCGGAGAGCCCAAAGCGACGATCCAGTTCAGCCAGCACGTCATCCGGCCCCAAACCCTGCTGGGCCAGCAGAACCAGTGAGTGGAACCAGAGATCGGCGGTTTCGTAGACAATCTTCTCAGCATCGCCATCTTTCGCCGCCATTACTGTCTCGGTCGCCTCTTCACCGATTTTTTTCAGAATGGCATCCAGTCCCTTAGCGTAAAGTTTGGCCACATAAGAGCTTTCGGGGTCAGCCGATTTACGCTGCTCCAGCACTTCAGCCAATTTCTGCAGTGTATCGCTCATTGGGGTTCCCTTTACAACCTGACTTCGACGCCACGCTCAGCCATATACAACTTCGCCTCGCCAATACTGTATTCAGCAAAGTGGAAGATACTGGCCGCCAGTACAGCATCGGCAGCGCCCTCAGCGACACCATCGACCAGGTGCTGTAGATTACCGACTCCGCCGGAGGCGATCACTGGCACACTGACGTTATCGGAGATCGCCCGGGTCAGGGCCAGATCGAAACCGATCTTGGTGCCGTCTCTATCCATACTGGTGAGCAGAATTTCGCCTGCGCCATAGTCGACCATCTTTTTGGCCCACTCAATGGCATCCAGCCCGGTGGGTTTACGGCCACCGTGGGTGAAGATCTCCCACTTCAGCGGCTCGCCTTCACCACTCACCTGTTTGGCATCGATGGCCACCACTATACACTGAGAGCCGAAACGCTCGGTGGCCTCTTTCACAAATTCCGGATTGAACACCGCGGCGGTATTGATCGCCACCTTGTCAGCGCCCGCATTGAGCATGCGGCGCACATCGTCAACCGTGCGAATGCCGCCACCAACGGTTAGCGGAATGAACACCTCACTGGCGACCTGCTCGACCACGTGGACGATGGTCTCACGCTCATCCGAGCTGGCGGTAATGTCGAGGAAGGTGATCTCATCGGCGCCCTCTTCGTTATAACGGCGCGCCACCTCAACCGGATTCCCCGCATCGCGGATATCAACGAACTTCACCCCTTTGACCACTCGGCCGTTATCCACATCGAGACAGGGAATAATGCGTTTCGCCAGCATATCGGTATCCTAAATTGATGTTAGCTCGACATCTGATCAGACAGTGCCTGACCTTCAGCAAAATCGAGCGTGCCCTCATAGATGGCACGACCGGTAATAGCCCCCATGATGCCGCTGTCGGCCACTTCACAGAGAGCACGAATATCATCGATATTGGTGATGCCGCCTGAGGCAACCACCGGGATGTCGATCGCACGGGCCAGCGCTGCGGTGGCCTCCACATTGGGGCCGGTCAACAT
>JAKSCN010000669.1 GCA_022360595.1 Chromatiales bacterium | reverse complement strand
TACACGGCGCTCCTTCTGCCTTGCTGGACAATAAAATGGCTTTGGCAGTGATGATCAAATTAGTGTCAACAGGCCCTAGGGCTTACCAACACTGATTTGCGTATCAACAGCAACGATCAAATTAGTGTTGGCAGGCTCTAACCCACACCGCTCTCCGGTCGGTGTGGGCCAGTGTCTATTAGGCTTTCTCCAGAATCAACGCTTCCAGCTTTTCCAGATCACGGCTAAAGCCGCGAATACCTTCTGCCAGTTTCTCTGTGGCCATGGCGTCTTCATTCATCATCCAGCGGAAATGCTGTTCGGTGATTTCAATTTTCTCGATGTCCATCGCCTTGGCCTGCTCGACTGAAAGCTTCCGCTCCAGAGGCTGTTGATCGGCCTGCAGTTCGGCCATCAGGCCGGGGCTGATGGTGAGACGGTCACAGCCGGCGAGTTGTTCTATTTCGCCGGTGTTTCGGAAGCTGGCGCCCATGACAATGGTGTCGTAGTCAAATTTCTTGAAATAGTTGTAGATGCTTTTTACCGACTCTACACCAGGATCGGTTTCGGCACTGTACTCCTGCCCGGTTGATTGCTTGTACCAGTCGAGGATGCGTCCGACGAAGGGGGAGATCAGGGTAACACCCGCTTCGGCGCAGGCGACCGCCTGGACAAAACTGAACAGAAGGGTCAGGTTACAGTTGATGTTCTCTTTCTCCAGAATTTCGGCGGCGCGAATACCTTCCCAGGTCGAGGCGATCTTGATCAGGATGCGGTCACGGTTGATATCGGCCTCTTCGTAAAGGGTGATCAGGCGGCGTGCAGACTCAACAGTCGCTTCGGTATCGAAAGAGAGACGGGCATCCACTTCAGTAGAGACACGCCCCGGTAACAGCCTCAACAGTTCGCGCCCAAAAGTGATGAACAGACGATCGACACAGTTACGTAGAAAGGCGTCGTCATTATTCTGTTGCTTGGCCCACTCAATCGCCTCATCGAGCAGATGGGCATACTCCGGTTTGCCCGCCGCTTTTAGAATTAATGAAGGGTTGGTGGTGGCGTCGTCGGGGGCATACTGTTGAATCAGTTCAAATTCGCCCGTGTCGGCGACTACGACGGTCATCTCTTTCAGTTGAGTCAACTTGTCATGCATTACAGCACTTCCTTTTGTATGAAACCGATAGGTTTATGTAAAAACTACAGACAAAAAAGGTAGGTAATTACTCTGCAGCCTATTGTATCCATCGGCTTATGACAAGTTTATTTTATTGGGGTATTTGATGGGTCAAGAAAATTGCTTACGTGTGCTCATTTAGGGACTGTTGCCACTAATTTGATTATCACTGCCAAGACCCCCCATACGTTTAAAAAGGGGTTGAGCCTAAAAAAGCACCACTGGGCGTTACTCGTCAATTATTTGGAGCAACCAAACTGTGCTTCGCGTGCCTTGATTGGTGCTTTTTCAGGCTCAACAGTGAGGATCAAATTAGTGGCAACAGTCCCTAATTGGGCTGAATTGTCTTTTCTTCCGTGTCGGTTTGTTCGGGTGTTGCCTGCTCAGGAGGCTTTTCCGGTGCGGTGGTTTGGTGCCGGGTGATCTTGATCAGCGCGCCAAGCAATGGGTGGTCAACGTAGTGCAGTTCGTTGCTGCGCATTTTGCGGTGCTCTTGAAATGGATGGCTGATGTATTCGCCGGCATTGGGTGAGAAGCGATTGAGCAGCATGTCGAAGTTGGCGTGCAGATAGCGGCTGAGGCTGATGGTGACTGTACCTTCCAGGTTTTGTCCTTTCAGATAGATGGGCAGTGCGCGCTTTTTGCTCAGCCCAGGCTGACGCCACTTCACATGCAGAAGGGGCTGGTAGCCACCGGCGCGCTCCAGCGCAATTCGGTCGGGCGACAGTTCACGACTGCTGTCGGGTAACAGGGTGTAACCGACGCTCTTCTGATACTGGATATTGACGGCGTTGGCCTTAAACGGGATGTCGGTGCTGCGTGACCAGTATTCGCTGCTGCCGGCAGCGGCGTTGGTGCGCTGAAACAGCAGTAGTTCAACATTGAAGAAGGGTGTGTCTGTTTGAGCAAAACCGCTGGTTGCAGGCAGCAGTGCCAAGAGTAGTATCAGAATCAGTTTAGGCATGAAAACGCTTTGTATCCGTAACGAAAAACTCCAAGCGCACATTTTGCGCAGGATAGGTATAAATGTATAGCCCGGTCTTTTAAAAAATTGTGCTGGTTGGCAAGGGCCTGTTGGTATTAACGTCCACTGATGGTGTCGAGTACGCTGGAGACCTTATCGATCCGCTTAGTGCGATCTTCCATATTGGCGAAGAAGCGCAGTTTGTCACTGCCGTCCAGCTTAAACTCCTTGGGCCGGGTCTGAATCAGGCGAATAATATGGCCTGGATCGATACTGGGTTCGCCATCAAACAGAATACGTCCGCTGGCCGGGCCGGCTTCGATCTTTTTGATGCCGAGGGGGTTGGCCTGCAGCTTCAGTTCTGTAATGCCAAATAGCGCCTTGGCGGAGTCGGGCAGTAGACCAAAGCGGTCGATCATCTCGACCTGCAGTTCCCGCAGGGCCTGTTTGTCTTCGGCGCTGGCGATACGTTTGTAGAGTACCAGACGGCTGTGAACGTCGGGTAGGTAATCCTCCGGCAGCAGGGCGGGGAGCTGCAGATCCACTTCTGCGCCGTGATCGAGAGGTCTATCCAGATTCGGTTGCTGGCCCGACTTCAATGCCTTCACCGCCCGCTCCAGCAGTTCAGTGTAGAGGGAGAAGCCAATTTCGTGGATCTGGCCGCTCTGCTCATCGCCCAGCAATTCACCCGCACCCCGGATCTCCAGGTCGTGGGTAGCGAGGGTGAAGCCGGCACCCAGCTCTTCCAGTGATTCGATCGCCTCCAGACGCTTGCGCGCATCTGGCGTCATCGCTTTCTCGGAAGGGGTGATCATGTAGGCGTAGGCGCGGTGGTGTGAGCGTCCCACCCGGCCGCGCAGTTGATGCAGTTGCGCCAGGCCGAGCTTGTCGGCCCGGTTGATAATAATGG
>JAKSCN010000127.1 GCA_022360595.1 Chromatiales bacterium | reverse complement strand
TGTCACCAAACTCCACCAGCACTGAACCTTCAGCGTGTTTGGTGAAGTGGCGTGTGAAGCGTAGGTCACGCATCTGGTCAGGGTTTCGACCACTGGGTCTCATGGTTAATCCTCATCGATTTCTGATTGAAAACTTTCGATCGCCTGCTGCAGTTCAGCGATGGCGCTGTTCAGTTCGTCCTGTTTCTTCTCTTGCTGAGCTGCAGGGCTGATCGCTTCGGGGCGCGGTTTAACGGCCTTGCCGATCTCTATCCCCAGCAGGGTGACGTTGTCGCTCTCCGGGTAGGCGTTTTGAGCGGCGGTTTCGGCGAGCAGATTAAGGCGCTCGTCGAGGTTTTGATCGCTACTCATGATGGCGGTTGTCTCTGCTTCGCTCATGCTGCCCCAGAGTCCATCACTGCAAAGTAGCAGGTTATCGCCGGTTGTCAGACTATGTTTGCCGAGGGTCAGCTCCGGTGAGATTAAGGTGCCTCCCAGACAACGGGTAACATAGTTGCGCTGTGGGTGGCTTTCCGTTTCGGTAGCGGAGATGACACCTTTCTGCCTGAGGCGCTCGACGTAAGAGTCGTCGGTGGTGCGGAAGGCGATCTGGCCGTCGCGGAATAGATAGAGACGGCTATCACCCGCATGGGCCCAGTAGGCGACATCGTCTTGTATTAAACAGATCACTGCCGTGGTGCGTGGGTCTATCGGCGGTGTTTGATCATAGCCGTAAGCCATGATGGTCTCATGAGCCTTGTGAAGCACCCGTGTTAGGAAACTGCCCGGACTCAGGATAGGCAGCGGGGTGCGGTAGAGCTGCTGTTCTGCGGTATCGATCAGAATTTGTGCGGCGACCTCTCCACGCGGGTGTCCACCCATGCCGTCACCCAGGGCGAGGAAGAGTGCTTCATCATGATCGATAACAGCACAACGATCCTGATTGATTTTGCGGTCACCAATCAAACTGACCTGAGCTGACTGATACTGGTATTTGATCATCTACGATCCTCCAGTTTTATTTTTTCATTATCATCGTCAATGGTAACCTGCTGCCCTATTTCAGCAGGCCGGCCACGCTCGTGGCGTAACGCCTCCAACATGGCGTGAGCATTTTGTGGTCGCAGTAACGGGTCGACCTCCATGGCCCAATCGATCAGCTCAAGCAGATAGGCGGGGTAGCGTCTGCGTTGCAGCGTCGCAATGGGTTTGAGTGTATCTTTGGCGTGCCGCTCTATGGCCGATGGCGGTGGCTGCCCCTCGATGCAGGCGCGCATGGTGGCGCCGATGGCGTAGACATCACTCCAGGGACCCACATAGCCCGAAGAGTAGTATTGCTCCACGGGGGCGAAGCCGGGAGTGACCACCTGGGAGGTCTGAGAACTGCGGGTGGTGGCGAACTGATGCACCGCGCCGAAATCGAGCAGTAGCGGACTGCCGCCCGGGCGCAAATGAATGTTACTCGGTTTGATATCCAGGTGGAGGTGCCCTTCGGAGTGGATCAGGTTTAAAGCGTCGAGCACCTCGGGAAAGACGGTCAGAAGAAACTTTGCGCTGAGCCCACCCTTGCGTTGCTTGATATAAGTGCCGAGATTCTTGCCATGCTCATAGTCCATCACCAGATAGGCGGTGTTGTGGGCCAGAAAGAAAGTGCGGACATTGACAATGTTGGGGTGGCGCAGCATCGCCAGCGCCTTGGCCTCCTGGTAGAAGAGTTTACGCCCGTTGTTGAAGGCGTCTTTCTTCTCGGGGTTGCTGACGCGCACGTTCAGCATCTCATCCCGGTAGGCGAGCTTTTTTGGTAGATACTCCTTGATGACAACCTGATCCTGAGTGTCTTCATCTTCGGCCAGGTAGATGAGGCTGAAGCCCCCGCTACCGATCATCTTGATGACCGAGTAGCAGTCGATGACAGTGCCGGCAGGTAAAGTGTCTCGTGATTTCTGCATACAGCTCCGAAAAAACAGCCCCAGGTGCAAGAGTATCTCTAGCGAGGGTATGATACACGTATTAGCAGCGCTTGGCTGGGTTCTAAGTCCGTTTTAACCCTGTCAGTATAGCCAGTAAACCGAAGGGTGTTTTTTATGATTAGTAGTATGACAGCATATTCCCGTAAAGAGGGACGTGATGATCAGGGTGAATTGGTGTGGGAGATCAGATCGGTCAATCACCGTTTTCTGGAGCCCTTCATCCGGCTGCCAGAGGAATTTCGGGTGCTTGATCCAATGGTGCGTGAACGTTTAACCAAGCGGTTGGGGCGTGGCAAGGTCGACTGTAGTCTGCGGTTTACCCCCTCCAGTAGCGCGGCGGCTGAGATCAAGGTCAATGAGCTGATGGCCAGGCAGGTGATGGATGCAGCCGTCCAGGTGGATCAGCTATTGGGTGTTGGGGCGCCGGTCAGGACTATGGATCTGCTGCGTTGGCCCGGCGTGATCGAGACCCAAGAGCAGGACTACTCCGACCTGCAGAAGCTGGCTGTATCCCTGCTGGAGGAGACCATCGATGATCTGATCGCTGCGCGCCCCCGGCAGCAGGAACAGCAGGTTTTCCATAAAAAAGTACGGGTGCAGAAACGTATACCGCACACCACTGCCACGGATTTCCTCTTCGGAGGCCGCATGCCAGGCACCGCTGTCCACAAACGATCCCGGATAGGTCGCAAGCCCCGACAGCTTCACGATATACACATCCGGGGCTGCCGCCTGTAGGACATTGCCCTGAAGCGCCACCTGATCGGGATGTACCGGGGAGCAGAGGAAC
>JAKSCN010000118.1 GCA_022360595.1 Chromatiales bacterium | reverse complement strand
TAGCTATTCATGGTAACCTCTGAACATAACAGAAAATATTATAAACCATAGATTAGTCCACACTGAGATTCTCAGCAATCTATTGATAAGTTGTACTTAGCGAATACGGTACTGGTAGTGGTGGGCAGTTGGAAACCCCGGCCTACATCATCCGCTCCGCGGCCATTACCTCGGCATTTCGATTCGCCGAAGGCACCAACCATCTGCGCATGGTGCTGGTCGACGAGGCCTTCTCGAAAATGGATGAAGCGCGCTCGCGAGAGGTCATTGCCTACCTCACCGAATCGCTCGGCCTGCAGCTTATGTTTATTATGCCCACCAGCAAGTGCGGCCCCTTTATGGATCTGATCAGCAACGAATTCGTCTTCGCCAAATGCCCCAGCGAACGACCACGTGGCCAACTTAACAGTCGCGTGCTGGTGGATCGCAAAACCTGCAATCAGGAACGCATCAAAGCCCTCTGGGCCAATCACCGCCGTACCGTCTACCAGCAGGCGGAGCTGGACTTTATGGAAGAGGTGTTGAACTAGGGCCTGAATAGTTCGATCTCCAGCGCGTGTACCTTGAAAGTAGGCGTCACATATTGTTGCTACACTGGTTGAGTACATACCGCTTTATATACTGCGATGCGTCAGCGCAAGGAGACAGCTCAATGAAAAACAGAGCAATTGCAGTAGTACTGGGCCTCAGTGCCCTGTTTGGCTCGTTGTTGGTCAATGCCGAGGAGAGGCCAATGGGCTTTTTTGTCACCAGTGTGGGAATCGGTAAAGGTGGTGATCTGGGCGGTCTGGAGGGGGCAGATGCCCATTGCCAAAAACTCGCGGCAGCAGCCGGTGCCGGCAAACGGGTCTGGCGCGCCTACCTCAGCACGGAGGCGCCGGGCAAGCGCGGTGTGTTTGCCCGTCATCGGATCGGCAATGGACCTTGGTATAACGTCCACGGGGTTCTCATCGCTGCTAACCTGACGGACTTGCACCTCTACAACAAGACCATCACCCTGGAGACCGCGCTCGATGAAAAGGGCGAGCGCATCAAAGGTCGCTATGACAAACCCAACGAACACGACATTCTGACCGGAACCCAAGCCGACGGCACCGCCTACTTCCCGGACGACAAGGATCACACCTGCAACAATTGGACGAGCAGCAGTGAGGGAAGCGCGCAGGTGGGTCACCACGACCGACACGGTGGCGGCAATACCTCCTGGAACTCTGCACACCCGAGTCGCGGTTGCAGTCAGGCAGCGCTTAGAAAGACGGGTGGTGCCGGAAAGTTCTATTGCTTTGCCGCAGATTGATTAGGGTCTGTTAACAAGCTCTAAGCATTTGGGGGCAGGAATAAGTGAAGCCAAATTTTA